>JABFVX010000262.1 GCA_013362555.1 Mycobacteriaceae bacterium | reverse complement strand
TGGGCCTGGCAGGGCGTCCAGGCGTAAGCCTGGCCCGGCATCGACAACGGCCTCACCGAACGCGGCCTCGCCTACCTCCTCATCCTCGCCCCCGCCGCCCCCGTCAACGTCATCGCCGCGATCCGCCTCGGCCGCGGCGGCACCGGTGCCCGCTTCTACCTCGCGGCCGCCGCCGCCCTCGCCGTCGCGCAGATCCTGCTCCTCCTAACCCCCAGCGCGATGCCCTTGGGGGACACCATGAGCGACGGATCCACGAACGTCGGCGTCCGCCACCTCCTCACCGTCGGTCCCCTCCTCACCGCCGGCCTCTGGATCGCCGCCACCGGCAAAGCCCGCTCCTGGCTCGGCGCGACCCCCGCACCGCGCCGTCGCCTCTTCCTCCTCGAAGCGGCCGTCTGGTGCCTCGCCCTCGCATGCGCCTTCACCATGAGCACCGAAGTGCGCCAATGGACCCACACCGCCACCGCCCCCCTCGCACCCAGCGGCGAGTACGCCGAGCCCGGCACCTGGGCCGCCCTCGAACGGGCCGTCACCGAGACCGCCGCCGCCCTCCCCGACTTCGCCGGCTTTACCACCCGCACCCTCGACGTCGACTCCTGCGACTACTACACCCCCGCCGGCCTGCCCACCTACCGCTACGAGCTCACCTACGAACTCCGCGCCAGCGCCTCCACACCCGACGCCGCCGCCGCGATCGCCGCCGTCTGGAGCCAAGGCGACTTCACGCTCACCTACGACGGCGAGACCCTCGAAGGCACCCGCCGCGTCACCGCCGAACACGCCTTCCCCACCGCCGACGGCTACCCCACCGCCACCGGCCTCCACGCCCTCACCCTCGAATACGCCGAAACGGCCACCCCCGCGCTCCACGCCACCAGCCCCTGCGTCGAGCGCACCACCGAACCCACCGAATGCATACTGCCCCAAGGCAACCCGACCCACGACACCATCAACGGCATCACCTGCCGCGACTGAGCATCGTTGGTGTTCAATCATCCCCATGTGGGATACCGCCGTGGTGATCGTCAGGGATGAGGCCGGCCGGGTGCTCCTGGTCCGCCAGGTCTACGGGTACAGGTTCTTCGGTCTTCCCGGAGGCGTGGTCGATCCGGGCGAGACCCCGGCCCAGGCCGCGGTTCGCGAAGCCCTGGAGGAGACGGGGCTGGCGGTGACCGTGGGGGAGCGGCTGGCCGTGGACGAACTCGTCTACCCGACCGGCGAGCACTACCGCGCGCATTCCTTTGCCGCGACGACCATCGAAGGCGAGGCCGCCGTGCAGGATCCCACGGAGATCTCCTCGGTGGACTGGTACGACCTCGCCGATCTGCCCGAACCGCTGACCCCTTCGGCCGCAGCCGTACTCGAGCGGCTGCGAGCGGCTTAAGACCGTACCGTTCTCCGACTGCGGTTGCCGCTGCACGCGTTTCACCTCCAGCGAGACCGGTCCCCGTGACCGCGCAATCCCTCGGTCCCGGATGACCAAGGGGTTCCGCCGGTCGGTTGCGAGAGATCACGCGTACCCCACTGTTCGCACGCGTCTGCTAACCTGGCGCGAACTCGACCTTTCGGGCAAGTACCCACGACTTCGACCCCTGGAGCCGGAATGACCCCTGACTTCACGATCTCTCGAAATCCCTCGGGAGGTCGCCATGTCTGATCAGATCGTCATCGACAACGAGAAGATTCTCGAAACCGCCGGTGACTACCGGACCCTCTCGTATGAGTACGAAAAGATCGCAGACGAGGTCAACGAAGCCGGCAAGCTCCGTGACGATGCCTTCGGAGGAGTCTTCCGCGACTCCTGGAACGATTACTACACGCTGCTTCGGAACTGCGGCTACGAGACAGCAGCCAACCTCCGTGCCTACTATCGGGCGCTGGAGGAGATCGTCGAAGCGAACACGCTGACCGAGTCCGCCATTGAAACGAGCTTCGACGGACTTCAGGACGACTTGCTCGGGGAGAACTACGAGCGCAGCAGTGTCCAGGTTGAGAACGGAACGGGAGTTGAGGACCTCGAAGCCGCCCCAGACACGCAACTGCTCGACATGGGTGGAACCTATGACGCGGCGCTCGACCCAGACGGCACCCACGGACAGACGGCGGTGTAAAGACCATGGCAGGTGATGAAGTCGATGGCGAGTGGGTGCCGAACGGTGAGAACCCCGATCCTGCATACGACCCTGGGCCAGTCGATGAAGAGATCGTTGGCGAGCAATACAGTGATGCGGAACTGCTTGAGGGCCTTGAGAATGTGCCGCCGCGAGAAGACATCCTGGCTGGCCTTGAGGAGTTCCGGTATCCGTTCGCTGAGACGCGAAGGAGGGAGCTGTCGGCTGCACGCTGGCCTGAGTACGCGAACGAAATTTGGACCGGAGTTTGGGAGACGCCAAGCCCGGACGACGTCGATCCGAACACGGGAGAGCTGGTCAACGGGGTCCGATGGTCCGATGAAGCGGGTTGTCCGGTGCATGTGCAGGCCACTTCCGGTGAAGAACGCGCCATCGGGGAGCAGGCCGTCAGCGACGCGAACGCTGCCGTCGACAGCATCGTGCAACGTTACGAGTCGGTCCTCGACGACACCAATTACGAGAACACCCTGCTGACCGCCCAGCGGATCGCGAAAGCCCGCGACTCGCTGATGGGGTTCAAAGATGACGAACTCGGTCTCTTCGGGAATATCCGGGAACTCTTCGACACGCACTGGACGGGAGACCTCGCCAGTGAGAAGGGGAAGACATACTTCGGCGCCGACGTGCTCAAGAATGCTGCGAGCAAGCAGTGGGAGCTTGCCGAGAACCTCAGAGACCACGCGGTGGACGAGGTTCGCGCTCAGGTTACCGTCCACTCAACGCTCGGGATGGCGGTACACGACTGCTATGAGGCGATGGCGAAGAAGACGCACCTCTCAATCCAGGCTGGTGTACTGCAAACGATCGCGGACGTAGTCGGAACGATCGGAGTCTTGGTCAAGATCCCCGGCGCAGCCAACGTGACTTCTTGGGCATCGGGAATGATCACCAAGGGCGGTGATTTCAAAGTGACCGTTACTTGGGAGAATGTCGCCAGCACCAACGATATTGAGGCGTGGACGAAAGATCTGACGGACGGTGTTGACACCGCCGAGGGCAAACTGGACGAGATCCGATCAGAACTGCAGAGCATCCTGACCGGACGACTAGGCAACGTGAATATCGGCAGCACAGAGTACATTCCAGGCGAAGGCTACCAAGATGACTGACCCGGTCAGGCCGAGCAGAACGATCGGGCGAGTCCCGCTCGCGATCGGAACGATCGTACTTGTGGTCGGAGTAGCGATCCTTGCTGGAGCCATATTCGGTCCTGGGGGCGACCGGGAGGGCCAGGATGGGAAGTATTCCGCCGAAGTCGATGAATTGCTCGGCTGGGACAACATCTGTGACACCTTGCTGGCAGCAGGTCTCGGTCGTGTCATGGGGCTCGAAAGCGAACCGGAAGTGATCAACCAGTCCGCGCCGTCAGAGTACTCAAATGCATCCAGCGTCGACTGCATGTTGAAGTATGACGCTCTTGATTGCCGCACTGGCGAACCGGCGACCGATGGCGCGTCGTTCATTGACATAGCCGCCTACCCCAAGCCTGATGGCGAACAAGCCAAAGCTCAGTACGAGCTGCTCCTCGAGGAGTACGGAGGGCAATCTGCGACGTATCGAACCCATTTTGAGTCGCTTTCAAAGCCTTGGACAGCAGGAGAAGTGTTCGTTTCGCCGGACCTCTTGGACGCGGGCACCCGCAGTGCCGCTGCGGTTGCGGTTGCGGACTTCTACGCCGTGGAGCTGAGCGTGGAACTGAAAGGCGAAGGCTGTGAGCCGACCATGGAGGAGGTCGCAACGCTACTTGCCGAAGAATTCATGCCCCTCCTACATGATTCAATCGAATCCCGACTTGCCTGAGCCGGAACCAGTCGCCGCAGGATCGGCTCTCCTGCGGACACGGCCGGTTCAGCCGCCGGATGGCGCCTGTGTTGGTGAGTTCGTTCCCGTGATCGTCTGAGGCCTCGGTGAGGCCCGACCCAGGTGACCCCCTCGACCGGCGCGACACAGTAAGGGCCCAGATCAACCGGGCTCGTGGGCCTGGGGTTGGTCCGGTATCTTGTGGGACAGAGCGGACCGCGCTGTAACGACCGGCATACGGAAGGGGTCTCACCCTATGGCCACACCTCTCACGCCAATCCCTCCGCAACCTGGACCAGCGCAACGCAGCTCAAGCCGCCGAGCCGTATTCGGCGCCGGACTCGTAGCCGCCGCAACAGCAGCCGTCATCGCCGCCACCCCGAGCGCGGCCCTCGCCCAAGATCCGACCTACGAGTCCGACAACGCCTGGGTGCCCGAACAAGTCCAGGCCCCTGCGGCGTGGGAGACCACCAAGGGCAAGGGCATCACGGTCGCGGTGATGGACACTGGAATCAGCG
>JABFVX010000380.1 GCA_013362555.1 Mycobacteriaceae bacterium | reverse complement strand
TGAACGCCACCTTCAACCGCGGGAAGCGCTCGAACACACCCCCGAAGATCAGGTGCGCCAGCACGCGGTTGGAGAACCAGGTGATCTCGGACAGCAGCACCGCGAGCCCGCGCGGGTCGTGCGGATACGCGGGGACGCCGCCCCCGCTGTGCAGGTTGACCGGGACGTCGAGGTCCTGGCACGCGGCCCAGATCGGGTCGTACACCGGGTCGAACAGCGGCGGCAGCGCGGACCCCGGCGGGATGCCCGGCACCAGGATCCCGCCGAACAGGCCGGACTCCTTGACCCAGCGGATCTCCGCCACCGCGTCGCCGATGTCGTTGAGCATGATCTGCGCGACGCCCGCGCGGCGGCCGGGCGACTGCGCGCAGAAGTCGGCCAGCCAGCGGTTGTGCGCCCGCAAGCCCGCCCAGCGCTGCTCGTACTGCGCGCGGTCCGACGGCGGCGGCGGCACGAAGAACTGCGTCTGCGGGTAGAACGGCGGCACCGTGTTCGGGTAGATCACCTCGCCGACGATGCCCTGCGACTCCAGGTCGGCGTTGCGTACCCGGTCGTCCCAGTTGCAGTCCTGGGCCTTGCTCAGCAGGTGCTCGGACTCGAACGGGTTGACCATCTGGGCCGCCCACCGGTCGAACTCCTCGTGGTGCCGACCCTCCAGGTAGGGCCGGTAGTCCAGCAGGTCCGCACCCGCGTGGCCGTCCGAGGAAATGACCGCGTAGCGGGTCTCTTTTTCTGATTGATCCATGATGTTCCCCTCTTTCTAAGGGCTAAGTTAGCTATGTTAGCTATCAAAGACAACACAGCGGGGTGTTCACCTAGGATGAGGTGACGCCCGCGCAGGCCGCGACGCTGGGCCGGGAGAAGGAGGAGCCGCCGGTGAATGCCGCCACACCGCAACGCAACTCGCGCGGCACCCGTATTCGGCCGGTGAGCGTCGCCGAGGGCCTCGCGGTGGTGCTGCGCGACCGCATCCTCGACGGCGGCATGCGCGACGGCGACCTGCTGCCCAAGCAGAGCGAACTGCTGGAGCAGTACCAGGTCGGCAAGACCACGCTGCGCCAGGCGATCCGGATCCTGGAGACCGAGGGGCTGGTGACGGTACGCCGCGGCAACACCGGCGGCCTCGCGGTGCAGTTGCCGAACGAGACCGACGCCGCCCGCACCATCGGCCTCGTCCTGCGCAGCCGCCGCGTCCCCCTCGAGGACCTCGCCGCCGCGGTCCGCAACCTGGAGCCGACCTGCGCGGGCATGTGCGCGGCCCGCGACGACCGCGCCACCGCAGTCGTGCCGCGGCTTCTCGCGCTGCACGAGCGCTGCGTCGAACTCGTCGGCGACCTACCGGAGTTCGTGCGCGCTTGCCGCGACTTCCACGAGGGGCTCGTGGAGCTGTGCGGCAACACGACCATGCGACTCCTCCTGGGCACCGCGGAATCCCTGTGGTCCGCCCATGAACACGACTGGGCCGACACCGTCCCGGAGGGCGCCGACTTCACCGAGCGCATCCAGGCCGGAATCGACGTGCACCGCGACCTGATTGACCTGATCGTCGCCGGCGACGTCGACGGCACCCACCGCCTCGCCCGTCGGCACCTGGAGGACGCCCAGTCCCACCCGCTCAAAGCCCGCCCGGGTGTCGCCGTGGTGTCGCTGCCCGACATCTGACAGCGGGCACCCGACGCCAGACGGCGCAGGCCGGCGCCCCCGCACGCAGTCCTTCAGTTGCTCCATGCCTCAGCGGTGCGGCCGCCTGGGCCACGGGCCGCCTCACCCAACTGACGCCTCTCGAGTAGGCCATACGCAAAATACGCCCGCGTATGGCATACGAAAATTCCGCGCGCACCGTCGAGCCTGTCATCTGCGGTTATGCGCCCGGCTGTTGTTTTCTTCGGGCGCGACGCCTACCTTGTGCGCACATTCGCGCGTGACATCCGTGCCGACCTGGTCGGTACGTGCGGCGCATGCCCGCCCCTGCCGAACGGTTCGGCGTGCCCCGATGTCCGCATCCTGCACGGCCGCACCATCAGGCCGGTCTCCGTCCGGCCGCCATGCTCTCGGCATGAGGAGGCAACACCGTGTCAGCAAGACCGAACACAACTGCCGCCAGCGGCGGTTCCCCGGGACGTCGGACCGCGGCGCTGGCCGGGGTGGCGGCCCTGGCCCTGGCTTTGAGCGCCTGCGGGGGCGGCGCGGACGACAAGGGCGGCGGCGGTGCGTCCGGGCCCCCCGGGCCCGCCAAATCCGGCGGCAAGTTGACCATGCTGGCGGTGCAGGACTCGTCGGTGCTCGACCCGTTCCGGGTGCCGAACGTCGCCCTGGCCGACGAACCGCGCCTGGCGGCGCTCTACGACCCGCTGTTCTACACCGACCCGAAAACCCGCCAAGTCGCTCCGCACCTCGGCGAGTCGCTGACCACGAGCGACAACGGTGCGACCTGGACCTTGAAGCTGCGGCCGGGGGTCCGGTTCAGCGACGGCACGCCGCTCGACGCCGCGGCGGTCAAGCTCAACTACGACACCCACGCCAACCCGGCGACGCGTTCCGTGCACATCGCGGTCGCGATGGGGATCAAAACGGACGTCGTCGACCCCCTGACCGTGAAGCTGACGCCGGCCGCGGGCCCGAACCCCAACCTGGACCGCGCGATCGCGACGGAACTGACGTACATCATGGCGCCATCCGCGATCGCGAAGGGGCCGGAGAAGTATGGTGCCGAGCCGGTCGGCGCGGGCCCCTTCGTGCTCAACAGCTGGACCCGCGGCTCCGAGCAGGTCTACGTGCGCAACCCGGACTACTGGCAGAAGGACAAGGGGCTGCCGAAGCTCGACCAACTCACCTTCAAGAGCGTCCCCGACATCAAGCAGCAGTTCAACACCGTCAAGTCCGGGCAGGCCGACCTGTTCATCAGCTCGGACGGCCGGGTCCTCGACCAGGCCAAGAGCGAGCTGAACCTCGCGGAGTTCAAGACCGACGGCGGCCAGATCATGCAGTTCAACCTGCGCAAGCCGCCGTTCGACGATGTGCGCGCCCGCAGGGCGGTCACCCTCGCGCTCGACGCCGCGGACATCCCGAAGACGCTCAACAACGGGTACACGCCGACGCAGAGCTTCTTCACCGCGTCCGGCGCGTTCGCCGACCCGGCAATCACCCAGACCCCGCAGAACAAGGCCGAGGCGCAACGGCTGTTCGACGAACTCGCCGCCGCGGGCAAGAAGGTCGACTTCACCTACCTGGTGCCGCAGAACCCGTCCTCGGTCGCGGTCGCGGAGTTCATGCAGAGCCGCCTCAAGGAGTTCCAGAACGTCTCGATGCGCGTCGAGCCGCTGGAGATCGGTCAGTACACCGTCAAGTACGCGATCCAGCGGGACTACCAGGCCGTGCTCACCCAGATATGGGCCGTCGACCCCGAGCCGATGCTGTACGGCTACTGGTACTCGAAGAGCCCCTTCAACCTCAGCGGCTGGAACAACCCCCAGGCGGACGCGGCCCTGACCGCCGGCCGGGCGAGCACCGACCCGGCCGTACGCAAGCAGGCATACGCCGAGCTCCAGAAGGCCCTTGCCTCCGACGTGCCGCTGTGGGCGTACGCCGAGTCGATCACCGGTGTGGTCTACGGCAGCAAAGTGGCCGGCATCGAGCACTACAACGCCGGCAACATCTTCATGGACCGCCTCGGCCTGAAGCAGTGACCCGACGTTTCCCCCTCTGACGGCGGCCTGGCGGAACGCACCGGGCCCCGTACAGAGCAGCAACCGAAGCTCGAGAGCCCGGGCCGCCCCATACAAGGGGCTGCCCGGGCTCTCCACTTCGTGCCTCGCGTGCACCAATCACACGCCTACGCAACGAGGGGCGCCGTCGCGGCGTCGGCATGGCGCCACGACGGCAGTCTTGGGGCGCCGAACCCTGCGTGGATGACGGGATTCGCGCGGTCCGTGTCCTAGGAGTCGAGCTGGATGATCGCGCTCATTGGAAGGACACTGTGCCTGAGGTCGGGGTCCACCGGGCTGTTGAAGGGCGGGTACTTCGGGCCGCAAGCGTTGCGGCGGTACACGGCGGTGGAGTGCTCGGGGTTCTTGTCGAACTCGGGGATGACCTGATCGCCGAACAGCTCGATCATCTCGTGGTACTCGTCGTTGGACAGGTTGGCGGACAGGCCGAACACGAGTTGGTCGCAGCCGACCTCCTGGTAGGCGGCGACCTGTTCGCAGACTTCTTCCGGGGTGCCGCACAGCAGGTAGCCACCGGCGATGAGCTGATCGAGCAACTCGTCGCCGCCCAACTGCGACAGATCCAGCGGCGGGGTGGGCCAGGTGATGCCGTCGGTCGACTTGGGCATGGTGTCGTGGTACAGGTTCACCAGCGTGACCAGGTACCCGGCCTGCCCCTTCAGGGCGATCTCGCGAGCCCGCTTGCGGTCGGAGAGGCAGATGACGCCGTTGGTCATCATGACGTTGTTG
>JABFVX010000458.1 GCA_013362555.1 Mycobacteriaceae bacterium | reverse complement strand
ATCATTCGCCATGGTACGAAAAGCAAACCACACTACGAGATGTCGCGTCAACAGCTGCAACGGAACGTATTTGAGCAGGATGTAGCGCCGAACATCGGACAAGTCATTCCACAGTCGCATAAGTCGACAGCATGGCGGCGGCGGCCTCGATAATGCGCTCCGACACCGCGCGGTCGCCGGTCGCCAGGTAGGCCATCGTCAAGCCGTCGGACATCGCCAGGACCAGCGGCGCGAGGTACTCGGGCGGACGGACCCACGAGACCTCGCAGTAGTCCGCGCATTCCTTCAGGACCACGGCAGCGATCTCGTAGTAGCGGCGGTATATCTGCTCCGCGAAAGGCTCCAAACCCGGTGTGTGCTGGGCGTATTGACTCAACGCGATGAGCGCCCGCTCCCGGTCCGGGTTCGCGGCGAGATTCTCCGCATACGCCGAAAAAACCAGTCGGACCGCACCGGCGACGCCGGGCGGCCGATCGCATTTCCCATCGCGCAGTTCGTTCAGCGGCGCGGTGAACGCCGCCGCCGCATTGTCGGTGGCATATGCGACGACGTCGGCGAGGAGTTCGTCCCGCGACGTGAACGCATAATGAAATCTTCCCTGCGCCACGCCCGCTTCGGCGCAGACCGCCCGCGTCGTCGCCGCCGCCACGCCGCCGCGCGCGATCACCCGCATGGCCGCGGCGATCAGCACCGACCGACTCTGCTCGATCTTCAGTGTCGGCACCGCCGCATCATCCGCGACTCACCGACCGGGTTCGACGGGAGCGTCCGCCCGTTCGCGCATCCATGCCACCACGGCGGCGATCGTCTCGCGGGCCGGCCGCGGGCGGTAGCCGAGTTCGGCGATGGCCTTGTCCGAGGTGGAAAACCAGTACCGGGCGGCGTAGCCAATCAGATCGGGCGCCAGCGGCGGTGTGATTCGCAGCGCGACACAGGCTTTGGCAATGGCCCGGACGACAGGGGCGGGCACCGTCACGATGGGCTTGCGGAGCCCTGCGGCATCCAGGGCCGTCCGCATGATCTCCTTGACCGTGAGATTGTCGCCGCCGAGGATGTAGCGTTCGCCGGCGCGCCCCTTCGTCAGCGCCGCCACGATGGCCTCGGCGACATCGTCGGCGTGCGCGACGCTGGTGCCGCCGGGGATCGCCAGCACCGGCCAGCCGTGCAGCGCGTCGCGAATGGTGCCCGCCGTGATCCACTCGTCGTCCCCGGGCGCGTACGTCTCGCCCGGACACACGGCGACGGCATTCAGGCCGCTCTCCAGCACCGCGCGTTCGGCGACATGCTTCGCTTCGGCATATCGCAGACCCGAGCCGACCAAAGCGAATTCGGCTGTCTCGTCGTAGACGACCGGCTTCGCCGACCCGTTCACCGCCGCCGCGGAGGAGACGTAGACCAAGCGGATGCCGTCGACGGCCGCGGCGGCCTCCACCAGCGCCTTGGTGCCGCCGATGATCACCGGCTCGACGGCGTCCGTGCCGATCTCGTCCCAGGAACTCGGGCTCGCCAAGTGAATCACGGCGTCGCAGCCCGCCATTCCGGTCCGCAGCGACGCGGCGTCGGTCATGTCGCCGTACACCGGCTCGTACGCCACGTGGTCGATGCGGTGCGTTCTGCTCCCGGCCCGCAGCAGACACCGCGGGGTGTGGCCGCCGTTCGCCAGCAGGGCCACTACCCGGGATCCGATCAGACCGGTGCCGCCGGTCACGAAAACCTTCACGGGCGCCCCACGTTGACGCTGGTCATCATCGCATTCCTCATCAGTCCAGCCACCCGTCTTTTGTGTACGCCGGAGTTTGTCACAACACCGGGACACTCCCGACAGTGGGAATCTCCCTCCCATCGGCGGGAAGACCGGGGCGTTCCCGCGTTACCGCCCGGTTTCCTGGAAGTTCGCCAGACCGCGCGTTACATTCGATGAGCAAGTCTCCGAGTTCGTTCGCCACCAACGACAGACAAGGAGCAACGCCATGTCCAGCGGTCTCGCCCAGATCATGTCGGGGGTCTCGTGCATGGTGACCCAGATCGTCGGGTCGGTCATACGGATGATCCTGTAAGTCCGCGTTCGAGAACTCGGGTGGCTGGGTTGAAAACCTCCAGAATGACCCGTGAAGTGCGGTGGATGCACGTCATGGGCCATTCTGGAGGTTTGCAACCCAGCCACAACGACCCGGGTCATTCCGGACGGCTCACCTTCCCGGCGCCAAGACTTCTCCGTCTCGCCGAACCGATCCACCAGTAAGGCTGCTGCGAATTAGCGGTGGATCACCCGACTGACAAGGAGGCGAACATCGATATGGGCATGATGAGCAGTGTCATGCAGTTCATGGATGGTATGTCGCTAACGGAGACCCAGCTGGTCGGCCCGTTGGTGGGTTGGCTCACCCACTGAGACCGGCAGCAGGCGGCTATGACTCCCGGTTGCGCCCCGCGCACCACCGGTCCAGGTGCGCGGAGTGCAGTCGGGAGTCATGGCTGCCCGGCGGGGGCCAGTGCACGCAGGCTCCAGGCCCCGTCCCCGGTGAGTTCCAGAAGGTGAGTGTGGTGGACGTCGACCGTGCTGCGGTGGGCGACGCTGACGAGGATGGTGTCCGGCGTCTCGGTTCGGATCAGGTGGTAAAGCGCGTATTCCAGACCTTCGTCCATGGCGGAGGTCGCCTCGTCCAGAAACACCAGCTTGGGCCGGTTGAGCAGAATCCGCGCAAACGCGATGCGCTGGCGCTCCCCCGGCGACAGAATCGCCGCCCAGTCCCGCTCGTCGTCGATGCGGTCGTCGAGGTGTGCCAGATGGACGGTGTCGAGGACCGCACGCAGGGCGTCATCGTCGAACGACGGCTGCGCCGGGTATGCCACCGCGGTGCGAACATCGCCGAGCGGCAGGTACGGGAACTGGGACAGGAACAGCACGTCGTCGCCGACAGGGCGGTACACCGTGCCGGAGGCGAACGGCCACAAGCCCGCGACGGAACGCAGCAGCGTGGTTTTGCCGCTGCCGGACGGCCCCTTCACGACCAGTGCATCACCGGGGCTCAGGCGCAGGTCCAGGTCCGTGATCAGCGCGCTGCCATCGGGTTTCGCGACTCCGACGCCGCGCAGTTCCAAGTCGGCCGGCGTCGGCACGATGTCCACGGTGGGCAGGTCGCGGGACTGCTCGTCGGCCAGGTTCAACCCGTCCAGGCGGACCAGAGTCGAACGCCAATAGGTGAACGCGTCATATGAGTTGCGCGGCATGGAGATTGCGCCGTTCACCTGACCGAACGCGCTGGATGCCTGAGTGATCTGGCCGAGTGTCATCTTCCCGCTCGCGACCAGCGGGAACAGCAACAGAAACGGAAAAACCACGGCGACTTGGGAAACCGTGAGGTTCCAGCCGGTAAACGTGATGGCCCGGTAGATCAGCCGCCAGTAGCTGCGGATCATCGCGCCGAAGCGGTCGAACAGGTTCCGGCGCTCCGTCTGCTCGCCGCCGTAGAAGGCGATGCTTTCCGCGTTGTCGCGCAGCCGGACCAGGGAGTACCGGAAATCGGCTGTGCGCCTTTGGAGCGCGAAGTTCAGCTGGGTCAGCGGGCGGCCGACCCGGAACGCCACGACGGTCCCGAACAGGATGAACCCGAACGCCAGCCAGAACAGCGCCCGCGGAATCGTGACGCCGAGCACGGTGAGCGGGGCGGACAGGTCCCACAACAGCGGCGCGAACGTGGCCAGCGCCACCCCCGCGCCGACCGCTCCGCCCGAACCGATCGAGTTGCCGCCCACACTTCCGCCGAACGCCAAACCGTGTGAGCCGCTGACGAATTCGCTGATGTCCTGCTGGATGCGCTGGTCGGGGTTGTCGATGGTGCTGTCGATGAACCGGTTCCGGTAGAAGGCTCTGTCGGTCAGCCAGTCGCCTGCCATCAGGTCGGTCAGCCACGCCCACCAGTTCACCTGGAACAGCTGGGTCACCCAGATGCTCAGCAGCTGTTGCAGCACCAGGACCGTCGCCAGCACCGCGAACACGACCATGCTCTTCCAGAACTGAGTCTCGCTGCGCGCGAGCATTTCCGGCCGGTGGTCGGCCAACGCCTGAAACACGTGCTGCATCGCGGTGTACATGTCGTTGCCCTGATAGGTCAGCAGCAACTGAACCCGCACCGAGAATATGGCCGTCACCATGTTCGCGGCCAACAGCCCCCATGCTGCCCAGCGCGACGGCCCGGTGAAATACCGTCCGCTGATCCGCCAGAACTGCCTGCCCCACCCGGTGAACCGAATCAACAGCGCGACAACGCAGAGGAAGACCACCGCAGTGATCGCGAACGTCCCCGCAGTCCACCGCACGGTGCGCAAAACCTCGTCACTCCAGTCGTGCCCCGAGGCGCCAATCATGACCGCAGAGCCTACCGACCGGACGGCCCGCCAAGGTGGGTCGCCACCGCTTCACACCCTCGAGCCTCACACCCGAAGCGCGCGTTCACACCCGCAGCTGCGGGTGT
>JABFVX010000180.1 GCA_013362555.1 Mycobacteriaceae bacterium | reverse complement strand
GGCGTTCCCCCCGCAACAGCGGGCGCGGGCGCTGGCGCTGTTCGCGGCGGTCACCGGGCTGGCTACGGTCGGCGGGCCGCTCATCGGCGGCGCGGTGTCGGAGGGGTTGGCGTGGCAGTGGATCTTCTGGCTCAATGTGCCGATCGGCGCGGTGCTCGTGCCGCTGGTCCGGGCCCGTGTTCCGGAGAGCCGGGGGCAGGCGCGCCCGCTGGACTACCTCGGTTTAGCGCTGGCGAGCGCCGCGGCCTTCGGCGCGGTCTGGGGCCTGGTCCGCGGCAACGAGGCAGGCTGGACGAGCCCGGAGGTGACGGCGGCGCTGCTGCTGAGCGCGGTGTCGGCGGCTGGTTTCGTCCGGTGGCAGCGGCGTGCGCAGGCGCCGCTGATTCCGCTTCGGCTGTTCGGTAGCAGGGCCTTCTCCGCAGGCAATGCGGTCGGGTTCCTGATGACGGCCACCACCTTCGCCGGGGCGTTCTTCTTCACCCAGTTCCTGCAGGTGGTGCTGCACTACGGTGCGTTGGGCGCAGGGATGCGGATCGCGCCGTGGACGGTGACGCTGTTCCTGGTCGCCCCCATCGTCGGCAAGCGGCTCGACCGCACCGGGGAGCGTCCGCTCGCGTCGATCGGAATGCTCATGGTCGCAGTCGGTTTCGGGTGGATTGCGGCGATAGCGAACGCGGAGCTGACCTGGCTCGGGATGGTCGTGCCGTTCGTCCTCGCCGGGGTGGGCGTGTCGATGACGATCCCGGCCGCCCAGAGCGCGGTGCTGCGCGCGGTGCCGGTCGAGATGGCCGGAGCGGCGTCGGGCACGTACAACACCGTGCGCCAGCTGGGCGGAGCCTTCGGAATCGCCGTCCCGGCAGCGGTTTTCGGAGCGGTCGGCGGCCTGGGTTCCGCGCAGGAGTTCAGCGACGGCTTCCGCGCCGCCCTGGCCACGGCAGCGGTCCTGGCCCTCGCGGGTGCGCTGATCGCCGCCCTGATCCCGACCCGGACCCCCGCCCCGCCGGCACAGGTCCCGGTCGCGGTGGACGCGTAGGGTCACGGAGACGGCCCAGGAAGGCAGGATCGGGGCATGGTGATTGCCGATTTCGACGCACGGACCACGCGGCACCGTGCAGAGTTGCTGGCGCACTGCTACCGCATGCTCGGGTCCATCCACGACGCCGAGGACCTGGTGCAGGAGACCATGCTGCGGGCATGGCGCGCCGCGGACAGCTTCGACGAGCGGCGGGCTTCCCTGCGCACCTGGCTGTACCGCATTGCGACCAACGCCTGCCTCACCGCGCTGGAACAGCGCGGGAGGCGGGCGCTGCCGTCCGGCCTGGTCGGCCCGAGCGACACGCTGCACACCGCCCCGGTCCAGAAGCATCACGAAATTCCTTGGCTGGAGCCGATTCCCGATGGCCTGCTGGGCAGCGACGCCGACGATCCGGCCATTGTGGTGGCGGCCCGCAGCGGCATCCGGCTGGCGTTCGTCGCCGCATTGCAACACTTGCCCGCCCGCCAGCGCGCCGTGCTGATTCTGCGCGACGTGCTGGCCTGGTCCGCCGCCGAGGTCGCAGAGCTGCTCGACACCTCACCCGCCGCGGTCAACAGCGCTTTGCAGCGCGCCCGCGCCCAACTCGACAAGGCCGCCCCGATGCTCGACCGCATGACCGAAACGCTGAGCCCCGGCGAGCGCGCGCTCATCGACCGCTACGTCGCCGCGTTCGAGAGCGCGGACATGCGCGGCCTCTCGGAGGCGCTGCGCGAGGACGCCGTGCTCGAGATGCCGCCCGCACTGATGTGGTTCGAGGGTCGCCGCATGATCCTGGCGTTCTTCGACGCCAAAGCCGCCTTCTGCCCCGGCCGCTCCAGGTGGCGGGCGCTGCCCGTCGCCGCCAACACCCAGCCCGCCGCGGGCTTCTACCGGCTCGACGACGCGGACGGCGTCTACCGGGCGCACTCAATCCAGGTGCTCACGGTGCAGAACGACGCCATCGCCCGCATTACGGTCTTCGTCGATCCAGGGCTATTCGGCCGCTTCGGCCTGCCGCCCACCGTGGCTTAGTACCTTCCAGAACGACCCACGGCGTGCGTTGGGCGCACGGTATGGGTCATTCTGGAGGGGGTTCTGCTGGGGTCAGGCCGCGGATACGCCCGCGGTCGAGGCGGCCTCGCCCACGAGAGCCTGGCGGTTGAAGGCAACGAGGTCGGCGAGGGCGTTGCGGGCATCGCGCAGGATGTCCGCGCCGATCTGGTGCACGTGGGGTGCGCGGTGCCAGATCTGCAGGCGGGTCGGCACGCCCGCCTCTTCGCAGCGCTGCGCCAAGGTCTCCGAATCGGGCAGCAGCAGCTCGTCGGAGCCGACCTGGATCAGGATCGGCGGCAGTCCGGCGAAGTCGTTGTTGACCGGCGACCAGCTCGGGTCGATCGCGCCGTCGATCGAGAAGCCTTGACGCACGACCATGTCCGGGCCATTGCCGGGCAGGTAGGCGTCGCGGAAGGTATTGCGGTGCGCGTGGCGGCGCGCGGAATCGAAATCCGCCCACGGCGAGACGACGGAAATCGCCGCGGGCGCCGCGTACCCGGCGTCCCGAACGGCCTGCGCCAGGCGCAGCGCCAAGCCGCCGCCCGCCGAATCGCCCGACAGGATGATGCGTTCCGGTGCGAACCCCCGGTCGAGCAGGTAGCGGTAGGCGCGCATCGCGTCGTCGAGACTGTCGGTCACGTGCGCGTCCGGCAGTTGCCGATAGTCGACGTTCAGCGCCGGAACTCCGGTCGCCTGAGCGATTTTCGCGACCATCCTGCGGTGCGTGTTGAGTCCGCACGCGATGAACGCGCCGCCGTGCAGGTACAGGATCGCCGCGTCCTGCGCGGACTTCGGGTCCGCCACGGTTGTGTCCCACAGCCACTCGGCCCGAAAGTCCTTGAACTGCACCAGCCTGCGGCGGGTGCCGCGCGGCGGCAGCATCACCCGTGCGGGCGGGTCCACGAGCCGTTCGATGGCCCAGAACCCCGCGCGCGCCAAGCTCCGGTTTCGGCTGCCTGCCAAGGTGAGTACGTCCAGGGTGAGACCGAGGGTGCCGCGCAGCAGATAGTGGGCCACGATGGTGCCGAGGGCCGCGGTCTCGACGAGCTCGACTGTCACCGACGACGGCGTTTCGGAAGCGACGGGACTACACGACATCTCGCTCATCGTCGAACTCCACTCCGGTCTCGACGGACCCGCCCGCCTTTGGACGTGCCCCGTGTGGCCTGGACCACCGGCTCAGCATAACCGACTCGGTAAGTCTTGCTAATGAACCGTCGTGTGTCGATCGGATATACCGATGAGTTCCCACCCTTCACTTCCGGTCTATCGCCGCCCGCTCCTCGCCGGTTACGAGGCGTCCCGGACCGCGTTCGAGCGCTCGGTGGCGGGGTTGCTAACCCTCCAAAATGACCCGTGACGTGCGGCTAGCGCACTTCACGGGTCATTCTGGAGAGTGCTGCAACCTACGCACTCCCGGACGCGGCTCAGAGGCCGAGCAGATCCGGCTTGTCGGTGAGAGAGCCCCAGCGCTCCCCAGGGTTGGGAACGAGTTTGCGCTCGGCCAGGTCGAGCAAGCCGCCGACGGCGGTGACTTCGGCCGCCAGAGAGCCGTCCGCTTTGCGGATCTCCTGGCGGATGCGGAAGACCTTGCCGCCGCTCCACTCGAACTCGCAGCTCACTGTGACCTCGTCGCCGCCGCGCAGCTCGCTGCGGTACTTGATCGTGGTTTCCAGCACCACTGGGCCGACGCCGGAGGCGATCAGTTTGTCCTGGCCCAGTCCGGCCGCTCGCAGCAGTTCCCACCGGGCGTGCTCCGCGTAGTTCAGGTAAACGGCCTGGTTTAGGTGGCCCTGGGTGTCCAGTTCGTAGCCGCGGACGACGACGGGCACAGTGAAGGTCATAACCGGTGCAACGCGCAGGCGGCGCCGCGAATTTCCCCGGCGCGCCGCAGTCGGCTGACTGATCGATCCGGTCTGTTTTTTACTATGGTGGCGATCGGCCGAAGTGCCCGGTCGTCCGCACCCGAGGAAGGACACCCGAGTGATCCGCGGTGTGCTGTGCGTTTCCGCGATCGTCGCCGCAGGTCTCGCGGGCACCGCCGCGGCCGCCGCGGGACCGCAGTTCACTCCCGAGGCCGGCGGCTGGGTGCGCATCGACGTCCCGCCCGGCGAATGGTGGAAATGCGGCCTGTACAACACGGCCAAGCCGGGGATGGTGGGGCCGCCGCCGATCGTCAACGACCCGAGCAATCGGTTCATGCCGCCGGGCTACCGGGGTCGAGCGGCGCAGGCCTGGGCGACGCCCTCAGCGCATGCCCGGTTCACTCCGGGGGCGACGGTCGTAGCCGACTGTGTCAGCAGGGACGCGCCTTTCGTCTGGCTGCAGACGGTGCGGGCCGGTGATTAGGCGTTGTGCGGCCGCCGCCCTGGCCGCGCTCGCGGTCGCGGGCGCCGGAGGCGCAGCCGCGGCGCAG
>JABFVX010000293.1 GCA_013362555.1 Mycobacteriaceae bacterium | reverse complement strand
GGAGGTTTGCAACCCAGCCACAACAACCCCTGAGGGGCGCCCACCGCACTCCGTGAGCCGTTCTGGACGTTCTCGAGCACTCACTGAGGAAGGCGGGCAGGTTTGGGAGGATGAAGGCATGGTGCGCACAGGTCCCGTCTCCGACATCGACGAGGCGGACGTCGCCGTGTCCGCTCCGCGGCGCACGGCCGCGGGCCTCACCGCGGTGGCGGTGTCGGTGCGGCGCGCAGTGGAGCAGATGAACCCCGTTCGCGCCGTACGGGCGCTCGGGCGGGTCAACCAGCGCGGCGGCTACGACTGCCCCGGGTGCGCCTGGCCGGAACCCACCGGACGCCGCAGGCCCGCGGAGTTCTGCGAGAACGGCGCGAAGGCCGTCGCCGAGGAAGCCACCCAGCGGACGGTCACGCCGGAGTTCTTCGCCTCCCACTCGGTGGCCGACCTCGCCGACCGGTCCGGCTACTGGCTCGGGCAACAAGGCAGGCTCACGCACCCGATGGTGCTGCGGTCCGGCGACACCCACTACTCGCCGCTGTCCTGGGACGAGGCATTCGGGCTCATCGCGGCCCAGCTGCGCGACCTGGCGTCGCCGAACGAGGCCGTGTTCTACACCTCCGGCCGCACCAGCAACGAAACGGCATTCCTGTACCAACTGATGGTGCGCGCGTTCGGCACCAACAACCTGCCGGATTGCAGCAATATGTGCCACGAGTCGTCCGGCGCGGCGCTGACGGCATCGATCGGGATCGGCAAAGGCTCGGTGTCCATCGACGATTTCGCCGCGGCGGACCTGATTGTGGTGGCGGGACAGAATCCCGGGACGAACCACCCGCGCATGCTGTCCGCGTTGGCGGGAGCGAAAAAGGCAGGCGCACGGATCATCGCGGTAAACCCGCTACCGGAGGCCGGGCTGCTCGGGTTCAAGGACCCGCAGACGGTGGCGGGCGTGCTCGGCGCGGGCGCGGCGATCGCCGACGACTTCCTGCAGATCCGCATCGGCGGCGACATGGCGCTGTTCCAGGGGCTGGGCAAACTGCTGGTGGCGGCCGAAGACCAGGCGCCGGGCACGGTGGTGGACCGGGATTTCGTAGCCGCCCACACCGCGGGCTTCACCGAGTACGAAAAGCATCTGCGCGCAGTGAATCTCGACACAGTGGTGGAGGCCACGGGGCTGAGCACCGCCGAACTCGAACGCACGGCGGCGGCGCTGGCGGCCTCCCGGCGCACCATCTTCTGCTGGGCGATGGGGCTCACTCAGCACCGGCACGGCGTGGCCACCATCGAAGAGGCCACCAACCTGTTGCTGATGCGCGGGATGATCGGCAAGCCCGGTGCGGGCGTGTGCCCGGTGCGCGGACATTCCAATGTGCAGGGCGACCGCACGATGGGCATCTACGAGAAGATGCCCGAATCCTTCTTGGCCGCACTGGATCGCGAGCTCGGCATCCGCAGCCCGCGCGAGCCGGGGCTGGACACCGTCGACGCCGTCCGCGCCATGCGTGACGGGCGGGCGCGGGTGTTCATGGCGATGGGCGGCAACTTCGCCGCCGCCACGCCGGACACCGCGGTCACCGAGGCGGCGCTGCGGTCGTGCGACCTCACCGTGCAGGTGTCGACCAAGCTCAACCGCAGCCACGTCGTGCCCGGACGGACCGCGCTGATCTTGCCGACACTGGGCCGCTCCGATCTCGACGTCGGCCCGGGCGGCGTCAGACAGCAAGTGTCGGTGGAGGATTCGATGTCGGTGGTGCATCTGTCGACCGGGCGGCTGACGCCGGTGAGCGGACAGCTGCGCAGCGAGGTCGGGATCGTCTGCGGACTGGCGGAAGCGCTGTTCGGCCCGGACCACGCCGTGCCGTGGGCCGAGTACGCGCGCGACTACGACCGGGTCCGGGACGCGATCGCCGCCGTGGTGCCGGGCTGTGCGGACTACAACGCCCGGGTACGGCAGCGCAACGGTTTCGTGCTGCCCCACCCGCCGCGCGACGCCCGCGAATTCCGCACGGCCACCGGCAAAGCCAACTTCGCGGTGAATGCGCTGAGCTGGGAGCCGGTGCCCGCAGGCGGGCTCATCCTGCAGACGATGCGCAGCCACGACCAGTACAACACCACCATCTACGGGCTCGACGACCGCTACCGCGGCGTCACGGGCGGGCGGCGGGTGATCCTGGTCCACCCCGACGACATCACCGAATTCGGCTACGCCGAAGGCGATCTGGTGGACATCTCAGCGCAATGGCCCGACGGCGCGTCCCGCCGCGTCGAAGCGTTCCGCCTCGTCGCCTACCCCACGCCGCGCGGGAACGCCGCCGCCTACTACCCGGAGACCAATCCGCTGGTGCCGCTCGACCACGTCGCCGAGCGCTCCAATACCCCCGTGTCCAAGGCGATTCCGATCCGACTGCACCCACACCGCCACACCGGCGCGGCGGGCTGAGCCGATGGGCCGGATCACCACCCGCCGACCGGCGCGCCGCGTCCGCGTCGGAGCGGACGCAGGCGCCGACACCCAGCGCCGGATCGAAACCCTCGCCGTGGAGGAGCCGCTCGAGATCCGGGTGAACGGCAGCCCGCTCGCCGTCACGATGCGCACCCCCGGCAACGACGTCGACCTCGCGCACGGCTTCCTGCTCGCCGAAGGCATAATCGGCGAGGCCGCCGAGGTGCTGGCGGCCCGGTACTGCGAAGGATGCGACAGCGACGGCCGCAACACCTACAACGTCCTCGATCTCACGCTGCGCACCCAGGCAGTCGTCGCACCGTCGCGCAACTTCGCCATGACCAGCGCGTGCGGCGTCTGCGGCAAGACGTCGCTGGAGGACGTCCGCACCCGCACCCGCTTCGCGCCGCCATCCGCCGTCGTCCCGGTCGCCCCCGAGGTCCTCGCCGCCATGCCGGATCAGTTGCGCGCCCGCCAGCGCGTATTCGACGCCACCGGCGGCCTGCATGCGGCGGGACTGTTCACCCCGGACGGCGCCGTGCTCACCGTCCGGGAAGACGTCGGCCGCCACAACGCCGTCGACAAGGTGCTCGGCTGGGCGCTGCGAGAGAACCGCGTCCCGGCCCACGACTCCGTCCTCATCGTCAGCGGCCGCGCCTCCTTCGAACTCGTCCAGAAGGCCGTCATGGCGGGCGTGCCGGTTCTCGGGGCCGTTTCCGCCCCCAGCTCACTGGCCGTCGACCTGGCCGCCGACTCGGGTCTCACCCTCGCGGGCTTCCTCCGCGGCGACACCATGAACATCTACACCGCCACCCACCGCATCCGCTCATGACTCCAGAATGACCCGTGACGTGCGCCCAACGCACGTCACGGGTCATTCAGGAGGTTATTGGGAGGCCCGACTGGTGGCGGACCGGAGGGACGTGGCAGGCTACCGAGCTGTAACTCTTTTTCGGTGGGAACGAAAAGCATACTGATGAAACTCTCTACATTCCGCGCAATCGCCGCGCTGGCCTGCACAGTCATTGCCCTGACCGCGGCGGCCGGGGTCGTCTCCGCGGCGCCGGAGAAGCCCTCGGCAGTCACGTCCGTGGTGAAGGACGGGCGGATCTGGCACCTGAAGGTGTACTCGGCGGCAATGCGGAAGGTGATCGCGGTCAACGTGCAGCGGCCCGCCGACCAGTCGAAGCCCGCGCCGAACCTGTACATGCTCAACGGCCTGGACGCGGGCGAGGGCACCGCGAACTGGCGGGCCCGCACCACCGCGATGGACTGGCTGCTGGACAAGCCGGTCAACGTGATCGAGCCGATCGGCGGTCGCGGCAGCTACTACACCGACTGGCTCAAAGCGGACCCGAATCTCGGTGTGAACAAATGGAAGACGTTCTTCACCGAGGAGCTGCCGCCGCTGCTGGACCGGACCCTGCATTCCACCGGGCGCAATGCGCTGACCGGCCTGTCGACCTCCGGCACCTCGGTGCTGCAACTGGCCGAGGCCAAACCGGGACTGTGGAAGTCGGTGGCCGCCTACAGCGGGTGCGCCCAGATCGCCGACCCGATGGGCCGCCAGTTCGTCAAGTTCTCCACCGAGCTGTGGTCCGGCGGCAACACCGTGAACATGTACGGGACTGCGGACAACCCGCTGTGGAAGGCCAACGACCCGGTCATCAACGCCGAGAAGCTGCGCGGCACACTGCTGTACGTCTCCAGCGGCAACGGCGTCCCAGTGCCCAACGACGTCCAGTACTACCTCGGCAGCGCCCCCGGCCCGGTGGGCGTGTTCAACCTGGGCGTCGGCATGGCCATCGAGGCCGCGACCAACACCTGCACCGCCAATCTGAAGCAACGCCTCGACGCCCTCGGCATCCCGGCGACCTTCCAGTTCAAGCCCTCCGGCACCCACTACTGGCCCTACTGGGAACAGGCATTCCACGAGTCCTGGCCCCTGCTGGCCAAAGGCATGGGCATCCGCCCCTGAGCTCTCCATTTACACCCGAAGCGCGCATACACACCCGCAGCTGCGGGTGTGGAATCGCGCGTCGGGTGTAA
>JABFVX010000261.1 GCA_013362555.1 Mycobacteriaceae bacterium | reverse complement strand
GGGTGAAACCGCACGCTCCGGGTGTAGAAACAGACGCGATCGTCAGTGCAGGTGTTGGCGGGAGCCGCGGCGGCGCAGCCAGTTCAGGAAGGGCCTGCCGGCGTTGCCCGCGGAGGTGATGTCACGGGACATGTGGGTGGTCGGGGCCTGGCCCAGCGGGTACAGCGCGAATCCCGCCAGGGCGATCGACGCGGGCGCCGGGGCATCGGCGGCGAGATCCGGCTCGGCGGCCGAATGGTCGTGGCAGAAGCCGAGCCACTGCCAGTTGGCGGTGTCGGCGAAGTGCAGCGGGTCGAACGGCAGCCTGCCCGGGTCCGGCAGGCGGTCCGACATCGGGTGCTCCCCCGCCCAGAAGGGCCGCTCCCACACCATCGGCAAGCCTTCGTCCTCGAGGATGTTGACGCGGGTCGCGCTGAACGACCGGCGCAGCACACCGCGTTCCCAGTGCGCGAAGCCGCCCCAGCCGATATCCGGATTCATTCCGACCAGGAAGGTCCGCTCGGACGCCAGCGGCCGAATGAGAGCCTCCGACAGTTCGGAAGGCCGGGGCACGGCGAACTGCGCCCCGCACACCACGGTGACCCCCGGCCAACAGCCGACGTAGAGTGCGCTCGAATCCGGCCCTGCCGCGACATCGAGAGACTGGGCGGGCAGCGGGACCACGTCGTTGTCCGGATGCAGTTGACCTGCAAGTGCGCGCGCCGCGCCGTAATCCGGAGCGCCACCGGCGCGGAGCACCGCGGCAGGGTCGGACGTGTCCACATACCAGATCGTCGATGCCTTCATCTGCACCACCGAATACCTCATTCGTCGGTTCCGACGAGCGCCAGTTAACCAGAAATTGTCCCCATGTCCTGCCCTGACACACCGGCCGCAAACCTGTGGCCGACGAGCGAAGAACCTCCGGAACGACCCATGACGTGCGCCCGACGCACGTCGCGGGCATTCCGGAGGTTTAGCAGGCGGCTATCAGCCAGCCGATGGCTAGCCCGGCCGCACAGCCGTAAGCGATCCAGCGGCGAACCGGGAGCAGGCGCCAGCGCCACAGGGTGGGAGCGGCGCCCACGGCGGCGATGAAGTTGAGCGCAATGGCCAACAGGGGGTGGATCTGACTCACGGCGACGCTGAAGGCGTATCCGCCGATGCCTGCCAAGACCGCGCACAGGCCCGCGACCACCAGGCCCGGGCCCCACGGAGCCCGATCGGCAGGCCCGATCGGCGTCATCGGCCCATGGTGCCGCAGATCACCGCTATTCGGTCTCGTTCACGATGCTGTTGATGATGTCCACCGCGTCGCGCAGCACCTGGATCTGGTGGTCGCCCAGAATACCGAGCTGGTCGGTCATCCACGCCTCGCGCGCGCTGTTCTCGTCGTCCACCAGCGAGCGGCCCGCGGGGGTCGGGGTGACGATGATCTGGCGCCCGTCTGTCGGGTGCGGCGTGCGCTCGACCAAGCCCAGTTCGGAAAGCGAGGCGATGACGCGCGTCATCGACGGGGGCTGCACTCGCTCCCGCGCGGCCAGCAGGCCTGGAGTCATGGAGCCTTCGCGCCGCAGCGTGGACAGCGCCGAAAGCTGCGTGAGCGAGATCGGCGAGTCCGACCGCCTGCCCCGTAGGTGTCGGGTCAACCGCACCACCGCCACCGAGAGATCACTGGCTAACGATTGGACATCGGCAGAGATCATCACACGGCAAACGATACGGGAACTACCGATCTCAATTCAGGCAAAACGCGGGCGAATTTTGCGGCGCGAGCTAAAGACCCGCCTCGTGCGCTAGCGTTGACCGCGTGAACGGCCCGACCCCGACGACCCCGATCCCGGAAATCCCGCAGCGCCTTACGGATCCCCGCCCGGTGCTGGCGGCGGGAACCCTCCTGTGGGCACTGGCGTCCGCGGTCGTGTGGACGGCAGGCGACCGTTGGGCCGACGCGCGCCCGATCTGCCTCATGGGCATGGCCGTCGGAGCTCTCGGCTACAGCATCTTCCGGCTCCAGCGCCAAGCGGCCCGCCGCGGCGCCAAGGGCGCTCAAACCGGCCTGATCCCATAATCCAGAATGACCCGTTGAGTGCGCCCAACGCACTCAACGGGTCGTTAGGGACTTCACACAACCTGGGACATCAGTACGTCGGTGAGGATGTCGAGCTGCGTGCGCGCCGCGGCGCCGTCCTCGTCCACCAGCCAGCGCAGCACAATGCCGTCGAGCATCGTCACCACGAATCGGCTCAGCGTCACCGTGGAGACGCTCCAGGCGGTGTCGGTGACCCCGGATGCCCTGGCGAGCACTTCGGCGATGCGCGCGTCGTTGGCGGCGTACTGGTCCATGGCGATTCGACCGATGCCGTCTTTCTTCGAGCCGTCGGACGGCTCGGCGAACTCCGTGCCCTCGCGCAGCATGAACGTGATCGCCTCGATCCCCAGCAGCTGCCGCCGCCGGGAGGCTTCCACATTGAGCCACAGCATGCCCAACGTGGCTCGCACCAAGGTGCGCAACGCATCTCGTCCGGTTCCGACGCGCTCCCACAAGCCCGCGTCGGTATCGACGCAGTCGCGCAGGGCGCTGGACATCGCCTGCACGAGCTCGAACATCAGGGCGTCCTTGTTCTCGAAGCAGTAGTGCACCACTCCGAGCGAAACCCCTGCTGCCTTGGCCACATCGCGCGTGGTCACGCCTGCAACGCCCTTGCGTTCAGCGAGACCGACCGCGGCGTCGATCAGAAGCGCGCGGCGTTCCTGGACGCTCAATCTGGACACCACGCGAGTTTTCCCCCTGTGCACAGGACAAGTCAACGAGACAGTATGGCGCTCCCCGCAAGATGCGTCGTTGTCCCGACCACCCACCACGGTACCGCCATCGTGCCGGTCACCGCACCGCCCAGCCGGATCTCCAACGTCTCATGCATAACGAGATCGCCTCTTGCACAGGGTAACTCGACTACCGTACGAATCAGAACCGCACCCGGTTCCCGCTCCCACGTTGTGAGCCTGCCGACCGAGACCACCTCGGCCGACACCGCCTGCGAGGCAAGTGGAAGATCAAGCAGCTCGGCGAGTTCCGGCGCTGTCGCCAAGTCGCCGACGACCAGCCGATCCGGGGAGATCGCGCAGACGTACCAGGGCTGATCGAGCACCAGCGCCTGCCGCGGCTCCACCGTCGCGCCGCTCGCCGCGCGCACCATCGACGGCAAAGCTACGTTGTCGCAAACGATGTTCGCACCCGCGAGCAACCGATGAGCATCGACGACGGCGGCCGGTGTCGGATGCCGCTGCGGGTCACCGAGCGCGGCCAGCAGCGCCTCGGCCGCGACCCGGTCCAGGTCGGCCGGGTCGGCGAGTACGGCCCGCAGCATGCTCGCGGCCGGGTGCTCGAGCGGGTCCAGCAGGCCCGCGAAGGTATCGTCGTCGGGAGATCGGAGCGCGCCGAGCGGCACGCCGCCGATGCGGGCATGGCGACGCAGCCACCAGGCCGTGTAGCCGTGCCGGTCGGACAGCGCGGCGGCGAGCGCGGGATCCTCGGCCAGCATCGCCAGCGTCTGCGACCAGCGGTCCGCGGCCACCAGGTCCAGGTCCCGCACGGCCGTCAGCACCACGGGATCCTCGGCCAGCTCGTCCCACCAGGTTTCCTCGTCGTCGAGGTCGTGGTCGGGGCCGGTCGGGTCGGGCTCGGTCAGCAGGCCGAACGTCGCACCGACGCCCACCGACCGCAGCGCGGCCGCGCCGTACTCGCGCACCACGTCGTCGGCGACGACGCCGAACGGCGAGTCCGCCACCAGCACATGCGCCAGCGGCGCGTCCGGCAGCAGCAGTTCGTCGGCCGGAGTGGTCCCGCCCGCGGCGTCCGGGAGTTCCAGCGCACCGAGCCACGCGGGCAGCCGACCGGCCGGGCCGACCTGGCCTGCGAGCCGCAGTACGGTGTCCGCGAGGTCGTCCGCCTGCTCGCCGTCTTCGAGTTCGGCCCGCAGCGCCGGGTCGGAGAGCAGGTCCGCGGCAGTGACGGTTCGGGCGCCCAGCCTGCCGAGCAGCGGGTGCGCCGCCTCCGGATGCACCACTCGCGCCCAGTGGACCGGCACGTCCTGCCCGGCCTGAGCCTGGCGTTCGAGGTCCGCGAGCACCACGGTGCGGGGCCCGGTGACGAGCCTGCCGTCGGTGAGCGGCACGGGCAGCGCCCCCAGCTCCTCGGCCCCGCGCGGCTCGGCGAGCAGCGGCTCCAGCGCGGCGTAGAGCGCACGCCACCAGTGCGCCGGACGGTCGCTGCCCGCCAGCAGCTCGACCAGTCGCGCTGGTCCGATGACGGTGGCGCCCGCGGCGGTCAACGCGGCGGTGCGGTCGGCGAGGGCAGGCGCCACCAGGCCCGGAATCACCTCGCGCAGCAGGTCGGCGAGGGGTTCGGTCAGCCCGGGCAGCGCCAGGGCGCGGGCCGGGCGCTCGTCGCCGCCGAGCGTCGGCAGCCACGGCCGGTCACGCAGCTCAGCCAGCAGGGCGGCGCGCAGGGCGT
>JABFVX010000143.1 GCA_013362555.1 Mycobacteriaceae bacterium | reverse complement strand
GCGGGCCCTGCGGTACTGCTGAACGGTTCGGGCGGCGGCGAACACCACAATGCCGGAGCCGCCGGACACCACGGCAACCTCCCACATCGGGGCGGACAGCAGCGCCAAGCCGACCGCGGCGCCGCTGCCGGCGGTGGACACTACGCTGTAGCGGATGCCGCGCTGGCGCAACCGCTTCCGACGACGCACCTCGCGCGCTCGCGGGTCGGTCCACCGGTCCACGGCGTCGAACACCGAATCCGCCGCCTGCTGGACCCCCGCGACCACGCCTGCGGCGCCGGCGCGCCACGAACTGCCGCGTGCCCGGTCCCGCCACGGCCCGCCGCCCCCGAACCCTGTCATTGCCTACACGCTGTCAGCCGGCGGCCGCCCGGAACGGCGCAGTCGCAGTCATCTGTTGGCCTCACCTTCCCGGAAACGATCCAGGGCCGGGTTCGGCTTCACGCCGGGGATGCCCGCCTGCGGCTCGGCCGCGGGCAGATCGCCGCGCATCTGAGCGCGGATCTGCTCGAGCTTGCTGTGGCCCGCCATCTGAATGCTGGCCTGCTGCACCTCGAGCATGCGGCCCTGCACCGAATTCTGCGCCAGCTCGGCAGAACCGAGCGCGTTGGCGTAGCGACGCTCGATCTTCTCGCGCACCGCGTCCAGGCTCGGGGTGCTGCCCGGCGCGGTCAGGGTGGAGTCCATCGAGCGCAGCGACTCGCTGACGCGCTCCTGCATCTTGGCCTGCTCGAGCTGGCTGAGCAGCTTGGTGCGCTCGGCGACCTTCTGCTGCAGCATCATCGCGTTCTGCTCTACGGCCTTCTTGGCCTGCGCAGCCGCCTGCAACGACTGGTCGTGCAGCGTCTTGAGGTCCTCCACGCCCTGCTCGGCGGTGACCAGCTGCGCCGCGAACGCCTCCGCGGCGTTGGTGTACTGGATCGCCTTGTCGTTGTCGCCCCCGGCCACTGCCTGGTCCGCCATCAGCACGGCTTGGCGGGCGCTCGCATTGAGCTTCTCCACCTCGTCGAGCTGGCGGCTCAGCTTCATCTCGAGCTGACGCTGGTTGCCGATCACCGCGGCAGCCTGCTGCGACAGCGCCTGGTGCTGCCGCTGCGCATCCTCGATAGCCTGCTGGATCTGGACCTTAGGATCCGCGTGCTCCTCGATCCTGGCGTCGAAGAGGGCCATCAGGTACTTCCAGCCCTTCACAAACGGATTAGCCATCGATTGATCCCGCCTCCATCCAATCCACCACGTCGACCCGGGCGCCGGTTCACACCAGCGCTGCGGTCACGCACCGGAAGTCGAATACTCTTCGTTCCCCGACATTATTGCCGACTCAGGCCGCGATGACCGGCCGAGTCGTCGGAGCGGGAATCACGATCCTGGTGTCGGAGTCGATCCGTGCTGTGACGGCGGCGGCCGACGCCGACGCCGACGCCCGCGCCGCCTCGTGCGCCAGAGATTCGCCAGCGTCGGCGAGCACATCGGACAATGGCACGTCCAAGGCTTCGCAGATGGACGCTAACAGTTCGCTGGAGGCTTCCTTGCGGCCCCGCTCCACTTCGGACAAGTACCCCAGACTCACCCGCGCGGAGGTCGACACCTCACGCAGCGTGCGGCTCTGCGCGACACGCGCGCGCCGCAGACTCTCACCGAGCGCTTCCCGGAGGAGGAGTGTCATCGCGTTCTCCCTTCGCCAACCCCATCCAAGCCGGACGAGGACGGCGCATCCGATCCAGCTGCCCTGTCCAACGTCGCACCACCCGCTTCGGTTCCCGGCATAGCGGACTTCACGCTCCCGCCGCCGCGAGCCGCGTCCGCATGGCCTCGATCGCCGCGGCCACCGAGCCCATCCGCACCGCCCACCGGTCGCCTGCGATGTTCAGCCGGGCCGCGTGCGTTCCGTCCGCTCCCGATATCGCGAGGAAAACGGTGCCCGCCGGGCTGCCCGCCTGCGGGTCCGGACCCGCGACCCCGGTCAACCCGATTCCCCAATCGGCTCCGCAGCGCAGCCGCGCGCCGGCGGCCAGCTGCTCGGCCGTGCTCGCCGCGACCGGACCGTCAGCGGCCAGCACCGCCGGATCGACGCCCGCGAGCTCCGCCTTCAAGTCCGTGGCATACACCACAAGGCCGCCGCGCAGCACCGTGCTCGCTCCCGGCACCCCCGCCAACGTGGCTGCCAGCAGGCCCGCCGTGAGCGACTCGGCGGTGGCGACCGTCTGGCCTGCGACGCGCAGGCGCGCCACCAGCTCCCGCGCGGGAACCTGGTCGACAAGCGGATCTGTCACGCCGCGGACCTGCGCGCGAGCCGCCACGCCTGCAGGGCGTAATCGAGCCCGGTGGCGACGGTCAGCGCCACCGCGGCCAGCATCACCAGCCAGGCCGCGGTGCGGGGCAGGCCGGACAGCGGCAGCAGGTACAGGGCGATCGCGAGCGACTGCGTGGCCGTTTTGAGCTTGCCGCCGCGCCCGGCCGGCATCACGCCGTGCCGCAGCACCGCCAGCCGCAGCGCCGTCACGCTGATCTCCCGCGCCCAGATGACGATGGTCACCCACCACGGCAGGTCGCCCAGTGCCGACAGGCCTACCAACGCCGCGCCGATGAGCGCCTTGTCCGCGATCGGGTCGGCGAGTTTGCCGAAATCGGTCACCAGCCCGTAGCGGCGCGCCAACTCGCCGTCGACCAGGTCGGTCACCGCCGCCAGCGCGAACAGCACGGTGGCGGCGATCCGCCACTGCGCCTCGTGCCCGCCCGCGACGAACAGCACCGCCACGAACACCGGCACGACCACGATCCGCAGCACCGTGAGGGCATTCGCGATATTCCACGCGGAGACGGCGCCCGGACGCATCCTGGCCGCCACGCCTGCCGGCCCGCCCTCCACCGCGGGCAGCACGACATCGTCGGGCTGAGCGCTCATCGCGTCACCCCCCAGCGCGTCACTGGTGCGCGACGAAGCCCTGCCGACCCCGGCGCGCAGGCACACTCTCGGTCCGACACACCCCCAAGACTATCGGTTCGCCTCGGGCGCTCCCCGTCATCCCGGCGCGAAGCCGACGGACCGGGGGTCCTAGTCTCTGTGTCCATGACTTTCGGACCACCCCCCTCGGCATCGGGCGACACCGGCGACCCGGTGTCGACGGCGGCGGGACAGCCGGTGATCCGTCGGGCGCGGACTTCGGACGTCGCGGGGATCAAGCGGCTCGTCGATCTCTACGCAGGGCGCATTCTGCTGGAGAAGAACCTGGTCACGCTGTATGAGGCAGTGCAGGAATTCTGGGTGGCCGAACTGGACGGACGGATCGTCGGGTGCGGGGCGCTGCACGTGCTGTGGGCCGACCTCGGCGAACTGCGCACCATCACCGTCGACCCAGCCGTCAAGGGCACCGGAGTGGGCAGGCTCATCGTGGAGCGGCTGATCGGCGTGGCGCGCGACCTCGAACTGGCGCGGCTGTTCGTGCTGACGTTCGAAGTGGCGTTCTTCGCCCGTCACGGGTTCGCGGAGATCGACGGCACCCCGGTGACGGCCGAAGTGTTCGAGGAGATGTGCCGCTCCTACGACACCGGCGTCGCGGAGTTCCTCGACCTGAGCTACGTCAAGCCGAACACGCTCGGCAACACCCGCATGCTGCTCACCCTGACCGAGGAGGCCTAGTGCCCGACACGCCCGCACCCATCTTCGCCGTCCACTACACCTACGCCGAGGCGACCGTGCCCGGCCGCGACCAGCACCGCCCCGCGCACCGCGACTGGCTGCGCAGCCTGGTCGGCGAGGGCGTCGTGCTCTCCTCCGGCGCCTACCCGGACGGCTCCGGCGCGCTCATCCTCGTCACCGCCGCCGACGTCGGCGCCGCCGAGCGGCTCATGACAGCGGATCCCTTTCTGCGCAACAACCTCGTCGAGAACGTCAGGGTGGTCGAGTGGAAGCCGGTCATGGGGGTCTTCGCCGACTGACTTTCTTCCGAGATGCCGGGTGCGGGAAAGGCGTGTCTAATGAGGCATACGTGTCGTCCGCCCACGGATGTGTCGATCGGAGGAGCTCATGCCCGCACGATCCACCCCGACCCCGCCGAAGAAGGCCGCCGCCGCTGAGACCCGGACCACCGAACTGGTCGCGTGGGCCGAAGAACTCCACGTCGACGTCGAGCCCGGACACACCGCGGGCACGGTGCGGGTGCGCACCTACATCACCGAAGAGCAGGTCAGCGCACAGGTTCCGGTGGAGTACGAAGAGGCCGTCATCACCCGCGAGCGGGTCGACCCGGCCGCCGCGGCCCGGATGACCCCGCCCGAGGCCGCTTCCCCGGACGAGTTCCGGGTCGCCCTGAAAGCCCAGCGCGCCGTGGTGCGCAAGCGGCTGGTGCCGGTGGAGCGGCTCACCGTGCACGTCCGCACGGTGAGCGACACCGTCACGGTGCACGAGACCTGCCGCACCGAGCATTTCGACATCGCCGACTTCCCCATGAAGCCGGACCTGGGTTCCCAGGTCCGCCGCGAGAACTCCCCCGGGTAGCGCCGTTGGACCC
>JABFVX010000036.1 GCA_013362555.1 Mycobacteriaceae bacterium | reverse complement strand
GGACGAAACCCCCGTGCTGATCCTGCACCTGCACGACCATCACAACGCAGCCCGCCTGATCACGGAGAAGCAGAGCCTCACCTCACGCCAGCGTGACGGCGTATTCGACATGGCTAGACGATTCCTCGGCAACCTGACCGACGAGAACTATGCCCAGGTCGTGATCCCACCGCGCCGCCGCATCATCTCCGTGACCGGCGATGAGCAGAGCGGTATTCACCTGGACGGTGAGCCCGAGGCAGACGTTCGTCACAACCTGCCGGAGTTCGATCCGCGGGCGTTCGTGGACTCCACCGACAGCCTCTACGCCTTGAGTATGGAAGGCCCCGACAGCGCTGCCCCGATCATGACCGCCCTCGTCGGCCAGATCATCGAGGCGGCACTCACAGCCGCGCGCAGCCGCAAGAACGGCCGGCTCCGGCTACCGCTGCTGGCGGTACTCGACGAGGCGGCGAACTGCTGCAAACTGGGAGAACTCCCTGCCTACTACACCTACGCCGGCGGCCACGGCGTGATTCTCATGACCTTCCTCCAGGTTCTCGAACAAGGCTTGGAGCTGTGGGGCGAGCACGGGCTGCACAAGATGTTCACCCAGTCGATCGAGTGCTACGGCGGCGGCATCGGCGACACCACCTACCTTCGTCGCTGGGTCGATCTGATCGGCAACCACGAGATCGCCGACACCCAAGTCAACACGGGCCGGGGCGGGACCGGTTACACGCGCTCCTGGCGCAACGAACCCATCGTGGAGATCGCTGAACTCGCCGCGCTGGAGAAGAACCGCGCCGTGATCAGGTTTCCCGGCAACAAACCCGTCTTGTGCCGCAAGACCTTCTGGACCGACACCGAATTCGCCCCGGCCATCCGCCGGTCGCTCGAACTGTACGGAGGGCAAGGAGCATGACGGACAATACCGAATCTGAAGCGCCCGAACTCGCCTACCCGTGGTTCGTCGACTGGGCCGAGGACTGGTTCTTTCCCCAGTACGCCCGCCGACTCGCATCCGGCAACCGGGAAGGTACCCACACCTGGTGTGCCCAATGGTGGCGGCACCGCGAGGTTGCCGTGCGGATGGCGGCGCTGTGGCAGGCGTGGGAAGCCGCCCGGATCACTCCGGACGGCTCGGCCATGAACGGCTGGTGGCTCATGCACGCCGACCCGACGATGCGCGTGCTCACCGACGCCGCGAACGGCCCGATGTGGCGCTGCACGCCCCAGCGCCACGACCAGGTCGCGACCCTGCCGATCGAGTCGGTGCCGCCGGGCTACTTCCCGAAGCCGCCCCCGCCGGACCTGACAGCGAATGCCACCGGCACGCGCACCGCACCCGCACCCGGCGCGGCTTCGGCCGGCGGACGCCCCAATACCGACACCATCGCGGACCTCGATGACGGCCTCGACATTTAACGAACCAGCCCCGTCTGGCTCCGATCAGGCTGGGCACCAATCTAATTCAGGCAGGGCGGACACATGACTCAGGCAGCAGCAGACTCATCGACCGAGTTCACCGAACTCGTCTATTCCATCATCGAGACCTGGCGTGCCGAAAACCCTGGTGCCCAGGGCCTTCCGGGCGATGTCCGTAGGCAGATCAATCGTGCTGTCCGCGAGGACAATCGCCGCAATGCCCTCGAGTATCAGCGCGTTCGGACTGATATCGAAGCCGCAGTTCACGATCATCAGCACAATATGCTGGTCGGCTACCGGCCCAGGGTCGCCGAGACCTACGAATCCTGGTTCGCCCGACAGCAGCAGCTCGCCAAGCAGCGGTTGGCGATCGAACAGCGCATCAACGCGGAGCCACGGCTGACGGTCGAGGACCGGGGCCAAGCGGTGACGGCACTGTCAGTGGCACACCATGCGCCGAGTACTCCCGCGCTGCCCGTGTTCACCCCGCGCCCGCCCACAGGGCTACGGGCGCTGCGCGCACGGGTCCAAGCAAAGCTCGCACAATTCCGAGCGGGGATGGTCAGCGATCGGGACCGACGCAAGCTAGAAGCCTGGGCGCAGGTCCATCATGAGCGCCGGGAACAAGCCCGACTCCTGGTGGGGCCGGACGCGGCGGGTGCCCTCGATGTCTCCCACGCCCTCGGCCTGCACGATCACGGAGTATGGATCAGCCGCGACCTCCACGAACAGCAAGCAGCACGCATGACGGAGTTCGAAAGGGCCTCAGCCGATCGCGAGACCCGGTTGGCAGAGTTGGAGACCGCAGTCGCCGAGCTGCGGGCCGACAACAAGCGCCTTGCTACGCATGCTGCGGACCTCGCCGAGCAACTGGCCCAAGGCCCGGTATCGGCAGCCGGTCCAAGCACGCAGGACACGGCACGAAAGCTGCAATCCGAGCTGTTCCGGCTCTACGACGTGGAGAACCGTCCGGATATCGAATGGACCGAAGACGGACCCCAGTGGGGCGATACCTATGAAGCCGGTGGCGACCCGCAACTCCAGGCGGCCATCGCAGCGGCCGAGAACAAGCTGGACACCTTCCTCAAACAGCACCGAAACGAACTTGGCACCGATCCCCACTGGCAGAACTACTACGACCCCGCCCCCCGAGAGGGTCAGGCGCACGCCAGCCATCAAGATCCGGAATCCACTGCTGCCCACTCTGACTCGACTTCGACTGAATCGGATTCGGACACAGCGAACCTGATCGGCGCGGCCCACCCGAACATCCGCACACCCCAACCGAAACAGCCCGCATCCGCGACAGCTGGGGCCAATGACGCGTACTTGGCCGCCGCGCGGTCGGCGACAGACGGTCTCGATATCTGACCAACGAGGTGACTAGATGGACCCCGACGAAACACTCCGACAAATCCGAAGCATCCTGCGCGCTCCGACCTCGCCGGCCGACGGGGACGCCAGTAAAAACGTCGACGCGCTTGCCGAGCACGTCAGCAACCTCGACGAGTGGCTCAGCCGCGGCGGGTTCGCCCCGTCGGCATGGAGCCCGAATCCGAGCCGGACGCCATTCGAGCTGCCGCGCTCGCAGAGGATGCTCCGACTGGGCATGGAAGTTTCCGATCGTGTCCTGCAATTGGTCGACAAAGCCGACGAGTACACCCGCGGCGACCTTCAAGCGGTCACCGAGGCTCTCGCCTATGACCTCGTGCAACAGGTCTTCGAAATCGCGCGATCGACCCCGGAAACCGCACCCGTCGCGGACCAAAGCCACAGCTCGTCGGTTGTGGACATGATCGCCATTGCGACGCCGCGACCCACCCGACCCGGCCCGCAGACACCGCTATCGGCGTTCTCGCCCGACAAGGCCACGCCCTCTGGCGTCGATGACGCCTTGGACCTCTGAAATCGGCTTTGACCTTCGGAAGGAGAAGTAAGGGCCGCGAAATTTCGGGGTCCCGGCGAGGGACAAACAGAACTGTTCTCGTTGGTGGAATCATCATCAGGGAGCGAGGAGGAGCAACATGTCGCAGGAGATTCGTCAGATCGTCGAGCAGACCTGGCGCGACCACATCGGTCTGCCGCCGGAGTGGACGCCGCAACAGACCGCGACCTTTCTGGATCAGGAAACCAGCGCGATCTGCGGCCAGATCGAGGCTCGAATGGGAACAGCGCAGGGGCCGGCGGCGGCCCGGTGGAAGGCCGAGAACCCGGGGCAGGAACCGGACTATCTGACAGGGGTGGCGCTGATCAACACCGGCCGCAACCAGATCACCGAGGAAGTGCTGACCGAGGCGTTGTACGACAAGGTCCCGATCAACGACGAGCCGCTGCCCGACGAAGCTCCGGGCGGGCAGGCGAAAAAGAACGTGGAACCGGCGGCTCGGTGGAGATTCCCGGCGGCACGGACCCCGGAACCGGACGCCGATCTCGAGGAGCTGGCCGACCGGCTGCTGCCGACGCGGTCGACGCTGGTGCGGGTGATGGCGGCGCACCTGTTGCAGGCGATGCGGGAAGACGGGCAGCCGCTGCCGGAGGAGACCGGCGCCGCAGCCATGTCGTCGTTCACGAACCGGCTGGAAGCCGGGATGCGGCAGGACGGTCAACCGCTCGACGGCCCAGGCGCTCTCATCGAAACGCGCTAGACCCCAACCAGCTCACGCTGCTGGACCAGTACGGCGCGCAGCCGGTCGATCCGTTTGCAGCGAGTCCCGGCGCTACGCCGTTGCCCTCCACGCCTGCCGAAACATCATCGGACCGCAGCGACACGGCGACAACAGCGGAACGTCTCGCGACCAGCAATACCGTTGCGCCAGAAGCAGTTCAACCTGATGCGGACAACGAAGTTGAAGACGACTGGGAGGTGCTGGCGGGCCGTATCGCGGTCGGTGAGCTGTCGGAGACCCAAGCGGCTCGTCTACTGCTCGGCAGCGGTGCCGGTGAAACAGCAGTCAACACGACCGCCAATGCTTTGGGTAACGCGGTCGATGCGCATCGCGATCGTGCGTTGGGTACACGGAAACCACAGTGGGAACAGCGGTCACGTGAATTGTTGCGTGCCGGGCACAGCACAGCTGCGGCCGAAGCGACCGCGTTCCGCGAGTTCACCGACCGAC
>JABFVX010000161.1 GCA_013362555.1 Mycobacteriaceae bacterium | reverse complement strand
GTAGAGAGCGGTCGGCGGACATGAGGGCGGCGGCGGCCGTGGATACGGTGGCCGCGTCTCATCGCGCGATGCGGCGGTCTCGATGACGGAGGGGTCCGATGTTCGTGAAATGTGTTGCCGCAGTGTGCCTGGCGGTGGGTGTGGTCGGCGGTTCGGTCGGCGTCGCGGGGGCGGGCGCCATGGACGGCGTGCGGCCCGAGTCGCCTTCGCACGTCGACGTGGGCGACGTGTTTCCCACGATGGAGGCCTGCAACAACACCGGTCCGAAGATCCCGCAGCACTGGCACTGCGAGTGGCTGGAGACCTCGAACTCGCCGACCGGGGGAATCGCCATCGTTCGCGAGGGCGACTGATCTCACGCGCCCCGAGTGCGGCAGGGGCGCCCGCGCCTGCCGCACCCGGATGAACCCTGTCCGCCCATGGCGGGCGGTGGTATTGTCCAGACATATGTCCAGTGAAGTGTCCACCGCGGGGGCGGTGCTGTTCAACCCGTACGACTACGGCTTCCACGAGGATCCGTACCCGGTGTATCGGCGGCTGCGTGCCGAGGCGCCGCTGTACCACAATCCGGACCTGGGGTTCTGGGCCCTGTCGCGGCACGCGGACGTGGCCGCCGGGTTCCGCGACCATGCGAGGCTGTCGAGCGCCAACGGGGTGTCGCTGGACCCGGCCGCCTACGGGCCGCACGCGCACCTGTCGATGTCGTTTCTGGCCATGGACGATCCGCGCCACCAGCGGCTGCGGAAACTGGTGTCGCGCGGCTTCACTCCGCAGCGGGTGAACGAAAAAGCCGATCGAATCAGCGAACTGACCAGAACTCACCTGGAACCAGCGCTGGCCCAAGGGAATTTCGATTGGATCGAGCGGGTGGCCGGGCGACTGCCGATGGACGTGATCTCCGAGCTGATGGGGGTGCCCGCGGCCGACCGGGCGGAGCTGCGCAGGTTGGCGGACCTGGTGGTGCACCGCGAGGAGGGCGTGCTCGACGTGCCGGGACCCGCGATCGAGGCGTCCGTTCGGCTGATGGGCTACTACGCCGACATGCTGGCCGACCGCAGGCGCACCCCGCGCGACGACCTGACCTCGGCGCTGGTCGCCGCGGACGTCGACGGCGACCGGCTCACCGACCGGGAGATCATCGGCTTCCTGTTCCTCATGGTGGTCGCGGGCAACGAGACCACCACGAAACTGCTGGGCAACGCGCTGTACTGGGCGGCGCGCCACCCCGGGGAGTATGCGAAGGTCGCCGCCGATCCGGACCGGGTGCCGGAATGGATCGAGGAGACGCTGCGCTACGACACGTCGAGCCAGGTGATCGCGCGCACGGCGGCGGTCGACCTGGATTTCCACGGCTCGGTGGTCCCGGCGGGGGCGAAGGTGCTGCTGCTGGTCGGCTCGGCCAACCGGGACCCCGAGGTCTTCGACGACGCCGACGCGTACCGCATCGGACGGGATTCGACCCGCACGCTGGTCAGCTTCGGCGGCGGCATCCACTTCTGCCTGGGTGCACACCTGGCCCGCCTGGAGGCGCGGATCGCCCTGCGCGAGTTCGTCGCGCGAGTCCGCGAGTACGGCGTGGGCGACGCAGGCATCGAGCGGATCCATTCCACCAACGTGCGCGGGTTCGCGGCCCTGCCGATCTCGGTCTCGACCCGCTGAGGGCGCCCGCTGCGCCGGAATGCCCTATTCGGGGTAGCGGATCAGAACCTGGTTCTACCCATGGTTAACGGCGTTCACCCGGGCTGGATCGACAAAAAAGAGAACGTGTTCTAGTCTGGTGTCGCAGGTTGGCTATCACGTCTAGGAACGAGGGCAATGATGACCCAGGACAGCGCCCGGCAGGTGCTCGCGGCGATCGAGGATCTACTCCCGGTGCTGCGCGAGCGTGCCCAGGAAGCCGAGGATCTCCGCAAGGTCCCGGAGGCGTCGATCAAGGCGCTGCAGGAGGCGGGGTTCTTCACGATGCTGCAGCCCAAGCGCTACGGCGGCCTGGAGACCGACCCGGTGAGCTTCTACACCGCGGTGAAGATGATCGCGAGCGCCTGCGGCTCGACCGGGTGGGTCGCCTCGATCCTCGGCGTGCACCCGTGGAACGTCGCGCTCTTCGACGACCAAGCGCAGCAGGAGGTCTGGGGCGAGGACACCGACGTCCGCATCGCGTCGTCGTACGCGCCGATGGGCAAGTCGGAGGTCGTCGACGGCGGCTACCGGCTCTCGGGCAAGTGGAGCTTCTCCTCCGGCACCGACCACTGCACGTGGGCGCTGCTCGGTGGCCCGGCCTTCAAGGATGGCAAGCCCGTCGACTTCCTGACATACCTGATCCCGATCAGCGACTACAAGATCATCGACGTGTGGGACACCGTGGGCCTGCGCGGCACCGGAAGCAACGACGTCCTGGTCGAGGACGTGTTCGTGCCCGCGCACCGGGCGCTGAGCTTCATGCCGGTGTCCAAGTGCCAGGTGCCCGGGCAAGCGGTGAACGACGGCCCGCTGTACCGGCTGCCGTTCGGCTCGGTGCACCCGACCACGATCTCCGCGCCGATCGTCGGCATGGCGCAGGGCGCCTACGACGCCCACGTCGAGCACCAGCGCAAGCGGGTGCGCGCCGCGTACGCGGGCGAACAGTCCAACCAGGACCCGTTCGCGAAGGTGCGCATCGCCGAGGCGAGCAGTGAGATCGACGCCGCCTGGCTGCAGTTGACGAACAACATCGGCGAAATCTGGGAGCTGGCCAAGAAGGGCGAGAAGATCCCGGTCGCCACCCGGTTGCGGATCCGCCGCGACCAGGTCCGCGCCACCGAGCGGGCGATCTTCGCGGTGGACCGGATGTTCGAGAACTCCGGCGGCCGGGCGCTGCAGTCGGGGACGCCGATTCAGCGCTTCTGGCGCGACGCGCACGCGGGCCGGGTGCACGCCGCCAACGACCCCGAGCGCGCGTACCAGATGTTCGGCACCGGCGAGTTCGGCCTGCCGGTCGAAGGTTCGATGTACTGAGCCCGAGAAGGGAATTGAGCAAATGGGCATTCGCTCACTGGGGTATATGCGCATCGAGGCCACCGACATGGCGGCGTGGAAGGAGTACGCGCTCAAGGTGCTCGGCCTGGTCGAAGGCAAAGGTGCCGACCCGAACAACCTCTATCTGCGGATGGACGACTTCCCGCATCGTCTCGTCATCGTGCCCGGCGACGCGGACCGGTTGCTGGTCTCCGGCTGGGAAGTAGCGACCGCGGCTGAGCTGCAAGAGATCCGGGAAAGCCTGGATGCACACGGGGTGAAGTTCGAAGAGTGTGAACCGCACGAGCGGGCCGAGCGCAAGGTCGACGAGCTCATCCGGTTCACCGATCCGTCCGGCAACGTGCAGGAGGTCTTCCACGGCATCGCCCTGCAGCACCGGCGGGTCGTCAGCCCGTACGGACACCGGTTCGTGACCGGCGAGCAGGGTCTGGGCCACGTGGTGCTCACCACCGACGATGATGCCGCCTCGCTGCAGTTCTACCGGGATGTGCTCGGCTTCCACCTGCGCGACTCCATGCGGATGCCCGCGGTGATGGCAGGCGGCAAGGAGGGCGACCCGGACGTCTGGCTGCGGTTTCTCGGGTGCAACCCGCGCCACCACAGTCTGGCGTTCCTGCCCTTTCCGAAGGCGGCGCCCAGCGGCATCGTGCACCTGATGCTCGAGGTGGAGAACAGCGACGACGTCGGGCTGTGCCTGGACCGCGCGCTGCGCAAGAAGGTGAAAATGTCGGCGACCCTCGGCCGCCACGTCAACGACCTGATGCTGTCGTTCTACATGAAGACCCCAGGGGGCTTCGACATCGAGTTCGGTTGTGAAGGACGCGAAGTCAACGACACCAGCTGGATCGCCCGGGAGTCGACCGCGGTGAGCCTGTGGGGCCACGACTTCAGCGTCGGATTCAAGTGAGTCGGGAGTTGCGGTGAGCGAGATAACCACTGCGGCAACTGGAGTCGGGCAGATCGACCAGACGGCGTTCCGGACGGTGCTCGGGCACTTCTGCACCGGCGTCGCGGTGATCACCGGCCGGGGCCCGGACGGGCCGGTGGGCTTCGCCTGCCAGTCCTTCGCGGCGCTGTCGCTGGACCCGCCGCTGGTGTTGTTCTGCCCGACCAAGGCTTCGGGCACCTGGCCCGTCATCGAGGCCGCGGGCACATTTGCGGTGAATGTGCTCGCGGCCGATCAGCGCGATGTCAGCACGGTGTTCGGGTCCCGTGGGGCGGACAAGTTCGCGTCCCTGCAGTGGCGTCCGGCGGCCTCGGGGGCGCCACTGCTGGACGGCGTGGTGACCTGGATCGACTGCGCGGTGGAGACCGTGCACGACGGCGGCGACCACTACGTCGTGGTGGGTCGGGTCCTCGAACTCGGCCCTAGCAGCCCGGAGCGGCCGCTGCTGTTCTACCGCGGCCGCTACACCGGCACCGCCCCGGAGCGCGGGGAGGCCATCCCGGCCGACCGTCCCCTGGACGCCTTCCTCCCCTGGCCTGTCGGCGACGACTGGGTGTAGCGATGCATGCGTGTTCACACCCGT
>JABFVX010000255.1 GCA_013362555.1 Mycobacteriaceae bacterium | reverse complement strand
GCCCGCCGAGCCGGTGGACCCGCTCGACGTGGTGCTGCACGACCCGGAGGTCGCCGAGCACAAGCGGTTCTGCTGGAAATGCAATGCCCCCGTGGGCCGGTCCGACTCCGACGGTCCCGGCCTCGCTATCGGTGACTGCGCGAAATGCGGTGTGCCGTACAACTTCCGGCCGCTGCTGACGGTCGGAGACGTCGTCGCGGGCCAGTACGAGGTGCAGGGCTGTCTGGCCCACGGCGGCCTCGGCTGGGTGTACCTGGCCCTGGACCGCAATGTCAGCGACCGCTGGGTGGTGCTGAAAGGCCTTCTCAACTACGGCGATTTCGAGGCGCACGCGGTCGCGGTCGCCGAGCGGCAGTTCCTCGCCGAGGTCACCCACCCGAACATCGTCAAGATCCACAACTTCGTCAAGCATCAGCCGGGGAGCGGGCACGGCGCGGCCGCGGGTTACATCGTGATGGAGTACGTCGGCGGCCGCTCGCTCAAGGAGCTGCTGGATGTTCGTGCGCCCGAACGCATTCCGGTGGCGGAGGCGATCGCCTACGTGTTGGAGGTCCTGCCCGCGCTGGACTACCTGCACTCGCTCGGCCTGGCCTACAACGACATGAAGCCGGACAACATCATGGTCACCGAGGACCAGGTCAAGCTGATCGACCTGGGTGCGGTGGCCGCGTTGGAGTCTTACGGCTATCTCTACGGCACCCCCGGCTACCAGGCGCCGGAGCTGACCACCACCGGCCCCACGGTCGCCTCGGACGTGTACACCGTCGGCCGAACCCTCGCGACCCTGACGCTGCGGCTGCCCTCGGACCGGGACCTGTCCGAGGCGCTCGACTCCGGCGACGAGGTGTTGAGCCGGTATGGGCCGTTCCGCAGGCTGCTGCGGCGGGCCTGCGACTCGGACCCGGCGCGCCGGTTCCCGTCGGTGCGAGCGATGCAGACCCAGCTCGCCGGCGTGCTGCGCACGGTGCTGGCCACCGACACCGGCGAGGAGTATCCGCAGGCGTCGACGCTGTTCAGTTCGCAGCGAGGGGGTTTCGGCACCACCACCATCGTCGGCCAGACCGACGGCATTGCCGACGGTGTGCATCGCACGTTCGCGCTGGACGGGCCGAGCGTGGTCGCCGCGCTGCCGGTGCCGCTGATCGACGCCGCGGACGCGAGCGCTGCGCTGTTGTCCTCGGCGCTGCACAGCGAGCCGAAACAGGCGCTGGACATGCTCCGCAATGCACGGGAGCTGGCCAGTTCGGGCAAGATCACCGTGCCCGAGTCCCTCGACGTGGAAGCCGGCCTGGCGGCCGCCCGCGCCTATCTCGACATGGGCGAGGCCACCGCCGCGCGCGAGCGTCTGGAGCGGGTGGAGTGGGCCGCGGGCCCCGCCGCCGACTGGCGCCTCACCTGGTACCGCGGCGTCGCGGCCCTCCAGGACTCGGACTACCCGGCGGCCCACACGCATTTCGACGCCGTGCACACCATGCTCCCCGGCGAGATCGCCCCGATGCTCGCCCTCGCGGCCACCGCCGAACTCCTGCTGGACGAGTGTCCCGACGACGTCCAGCCCGCAGACGCCGATTCTCGGCAGCGGGCCGTGGAGTACTACCGGACGGTGTGGGAGGTGAACCGGGCGGTGGTGAGCGCGGCGTTCGGGTTGGCGCGCAGGCGCGCCGCCGACGGCGACCCGCTCGGCGCGGTGGCGGTGCTGGACGAAGTCGCGCCGACCTCGCGACATTACAACGTCGCCAGGATGACCGGGTGCCTGCTGCTGGTGGCGCTGCGGCCCACCGCCGAGATCACCGAGGTCGAACTGTACGAGGCGGCCGCTCGCGTGGCCGCGCTGCCGACCGACGAGGGCCGCGCGGTGCAGATGCGCACATTGGTGCTCGGCGCCGCGCTGGCCTGGCTGCGGTCCGGCCGCGAACCGGAGCGGCCGGGCGCGCGCCTGCTCGGCGTGCCCTTCACCGACATCGGTGTCCGCGGCGGCATCGAAGCAGGCCTGCGGACGCTGGCGCGCACGGCGCCGCGCCGAACCCACCGGTATCACCTCATCGACCTGGCCAATCACATCCGGCCCCGGTCGTGGTGGTGAGGCGGCCTTATGACGGCGCGAGACGGCGGCCCGAGGAGGCGGCGTGCGACACGCCGCACGGCCTCGCGAGCGCCGCACTAGATAACAGGAGAGGGACGTGGACTACACCTTGCAAGGCAGGCGCCTTGTATATGTGGACGAACAGGCGCTGTCGGGGAAGCTGCGCGACACGCTGACCCGCAGGCGCGAAGCGGGCCTGCCCGCGGTGTACCAGGGCGGCGCCCACGCCCGTGCGGTGCACCCCGGCCCGGTGGTGGCCGCCGCCGTGGTGGTGCCGCTGCTGATCGCGGGAGTGTTCGGCTGGGCCTGGTACGGCTGGCTGCTCGCGGCGGCGGCACTGGTGCCGCTGGCGGGCTACGCCGCGCGGCTGCTGTCCACCCCGGACCCGCTGGTGTTGACCGCACGAGATCGCGAACAGATCGCGGCCGCAACGCATTTCCTGTTGTTGCCGGTGCCGGACGCGGACAGTCGGCTGCCGGAGCCCGCGGTAGGGCACTTCCCGGTGGCCGAGCTCATCGCCGGCGCGATCGCGCTGCGCGACCGAATCAGCCGCTCGCCCGCCTGGCAGAGCTCCTACCTCGACACTCACCGAGTGCTGTTCAACCCCGACACCGAGCTGGATCGAGTCATCCAGCACGCGCTCCAATTGCACTGTGCCGCAGAGCAGCTCAATTCCGCTCCGCGCGGCTCCGGGCGCGACCCGCTGGCGGCGCTGTGGGGCAGCCTGGCCGCGCGCGTCGCCTCGGTCACCGACTACAGCAGGCACCTGCGCGAACTGGAACTGGAACTGGCCGGCGTCGAATCCGCCCGCCGCGCTATGGATTTGGATCACAACATGGCCCAGCTCCTGGCCAACTCGGCCGAAGACGAGCAGTCCGCGGCCACCCTCCACGACCTCCAGGACTCCACGCTCATCCTCCACGAACTCCTCACCACCCTCAACAGCGACCTCAACGCCCTGGTTGTCCACGACGTCTAGTTGCCTACAGAGCGACTTCCAGGATGACCCGTGACGTGCGCTGGGCGCACTTCGTGGGTCATTCCGGAGATCTCTGGCGTGTCGTACTGCGCGCCGCAGGCGGGAGCGGCACTCTGCTGATATGCGCGAGTCACTGCCGGACGGGTTGGCCCAACTGCTGGACGAGATGAACCGCGACCTGGCCGGCGAGCCTCGGCTGCGGGAGTTGTTCGGCCGCACGTTCACCGACACTTGGCGATTCGCCATGCGGCCCAACGGGCCGGGCAAGGTGTTCGTTTCCACGGGCGATATCCCGGCAATGTGGTTGCGCGACAGCACTGCCCAGGTCCGTCCCTATCTGCTGGCCGCCGCCGACCCGGAGGTCGCCGAGGCGCTGCGCGGGGTGCTCCGCTCGCAGGTGCGGTATGTGCTGATCGACCCGTACGCCAACGCGTTCAACCCCGAGCCGAGCGGCGCGGGCGGCAACGGACGGGACGTCCCGAAACCGGGGCCGTGGGTATGGGAGCGCAAGTACGAGGTCGACTCATTGGCCGCGGTGCTGCAACTGGCGTACGGGATCTGGCGCGCTACCGGGGCGCTCGACCATGTCGATGCCGAATTCCGCCGCGCCGCACACGATATCGTCGAGTTGTGGACTCGCGAGCAGGACCACGAGGACCGCTCGCAGTACACGTTCCGGCGCCTCGGCGGCCCGTTCTCGTCCGACTCGCTGCCGCGCGGCGGGCGCGGCAGGCGGGTCGCCGTCACCGGGATGACGTGGTCCGGCTTCCGGCCGAGCGACGACCCGTGCCATTTCGGCTATCTCGTGCCCGCCAATGTGCTGGCTGCGGTCGCCCTGCACGGTCTGGCCGAACTCATCGGCGCCGCAGGTGATCCCGTGCTCGCGGGCCGCGCCGCCGCACTGTCGGGCAGCATCGCCGCGGGCGTGCGGCGCTATGGCGTGCTCGACGCCGGGGCCGGGGCGGTCCACGGCTACGAGGTGGACGGCCGCTGCGGCCGGGTGCTGATGGACGACGCGAACGCACCGAGCCTGCTCTCGCTGCCCTACCTCGGCTGGTGCGCGCCTGACGACCCCCTGTATCTGCGCACCCGTGCGCTGGTGCTCAGCGACGCCAACCCGTACTACTACCGCGGGCGGGCTGCCTCGGGCATCGGCAGCCCACACACCCCGCGCCGCCACATCTGGCCGCTCGCGTTGGCAATGCAGGGCTTGACCAGCGTCGACCCGGGGGAGCGCGCCCGCATGGCCCAGTCGCTCGCGGCCACCGACGGCGGCAAAGGCGTGATGCACGAGAGTTTCCACGCAGACGACCCGAGCATCTACACCCGCGAGTGGTTCGGGTGGGCCAATGCCCTTTTCAGCGAACTGCTCCTGACCCTCACCGGCCGCCCGCTCGCCCCCCTGCTGCCCCGGCTGGACACCACCTCGGCCTAGAAACCGCCAGAATGACCCGTGACGGGCGCCCACCGCACGGAATGGGTCAGTCTGGAGGTAAATGTACATGGATGT
>JABFVX010000439.1 GCA_013362555.1 Mycobacteriaceae bacterium | reverse complement strand
GGGTGGGCAGCGAGCGCAGCAGGCCGTCGGTGTACGGGTGCTGCGGGGCCGCGAACAGCGTGCGGGTGTCCGCGAGTTCCGCGACCTTCCCGGCGTACATCACCGCGACCCGGTCGGCGATGCGCGCCACGACGCCCAGGTCGTGCGTGATCCACACGACGGCCAGGCCGTATTCGTCGCGCAGCCGGGCCACCAGGGCCAGGATCTGCTGCTGGATGGTGACGTCCAGCGCGGTGGTCGGCTCGTCCGCGATGAGCACCTTGGGCCGCGGCGCGATGGCGCACGCGATCAGGACGCGCTGCCGCATCCCGCCGGACAGCTGGTGCGGGTACGCCCGCATCAGCGCCTTCGGCGACGGCAGCCCCACCTCGGCGAGCACCTCGACGGCCCGCTCGTGGGCCTGCTGCTTGCTCCAGCCGTGCGCCCGCAGGCCCTCGGTGACCTGCGTGCCGATGCGCATCACCGGGTTCAGCGAGGTCATCGGGTCCTGGTAGACCATGCCGATCTCGGCGCCGCGCACGGTGCGCCGCTCCGCTTCGGGCAGCGGCACCAGGTCGCGGCCGTCCAGGCGTACTTCGCCGCCGGTGACGCGGGCGCCGGTCGGCAGCAGCCCGGCCACGCTGAGCGCGGTGAACGACTTGCCGGATCCGGACTCGCCCACCACGGCGACGGTCTCGCCGCGGTCGACGTGCAGGTCGACCCCGCGGAGGATCTCCAGGTCGCCGCCCGAGGTGCGCACCGACGTGCGCAACCCCTCGACGGCCAGCACCGGGTGCCCGGTGGCGGGCCGGTCCGGTGCCGATGGCGCTTGCATGCCTTCGCCTTTCGTGTGCCGCCCGGTGCGCGGGTGCGGGGCGTGCGGGGCGGTCATGAGGTGGTCTCCCGTCGCGGGTCCAGCGCGCTGCGCAGCCCGTCGCCCAGCAGGTTGAGGGCGATGACCGCGACGACGATCGCGAGGGCGGGGAAGGTCAGCGTCCACCACGCGTTGGCGACGGTGTTGCGCGCGTCGGAGACCATCAGGCCCAGGCTGGCGTTCGGGGGCTGGGTGCCCAGGCCGAGGAAGGACAGCGACGACTCGGTCAGGATCGCCCACGACAGCGCGAGGGTGACCTGCACGACGATGGGCGCGCTCACGTTGGGCAGCACGTGCCGCAGCATGATCCGCGGCATCGGCGTGCCGAGCACCCGCTGCGCCTTGATGTACTCCGCGGCGCCGACCGACAGCGTCGGCCCGCGCGAGACGCGGGCGAAGATCGGGGTGTAGACCACGGCGATGGCGATCGCGGTGTTCTGCCAGCCCGGGCCGAGCGCGGTGACGACGGCCAGCGCCAGCAGGATCGCCGGGAACGCGAACAGGATGTCGATGAACCGGCTGATGGCCTGGTCCACCCAGCCGCGGAAGAAGCCGGCGCAGATGCCCAGGATCGAGCCGATCACCACGGCGATGGCGACCGACACCGCGGCGACGCGCAGCGACGTCCAGATGCCGACCGCGACGCGCGCGGCGATGTCGCGGCCGAACTGGTCGGTGCCGAACCAGTAGGTGGCGGACGGGCCTTGCAGGCGGTCGTCGGGGTGCTGGGCGATCGGGTCGTGCGGCACCAGGCCGACCGCGCCGCACAGCGCGACGAGCACCAGCAGGCCGGTGACCACCAGGCCGATGCGGCCGTTGCGGTCGCGCCAGATGCGGGCGGGCAGCCGCTTGCGCGTGGTCGCCGGTGCCGGGACGACGACCGGCTCGGTCTCGGTGATGACAGGCTGCACACTCATGCCGCACGCGTCCTGGGGTCGATGGCCCGGTAGAGCAGGTCGACGAGCAGGTTCACCAGGACGAACAGCACCGCGATCACCAGGACCGTGCCCTGCACCACCGGGTAGTCGCGGTTGTCGATCGAGGTGAGCAGCAGGCGTCCCATGCCCGGCAGGGCGAAGATCTGCTCGACGATGACCGTGCCGCCGAGCAGGTAGCCGAACTGGATGCCGGTCAGCGTCACGATGGGGATGGTCGCGTTGCGCAGGATGTGCGCGCGGCGGATGCGGCCGGGGTGCAGGCCCTTGCCGCGTGCGGTGCGCACGTAGTCGGCCTCGGCCATCTCGACGTACTCCGACCGGGTGGTGCGCATGACGTTCGCCGCGAACGGGATCGCCAGCACCAGCGACGGGTAGAAGACCTGGCTCATGTTCTCCGAGAACGACTCGGTCAGCGGGACGAACGTCCCGGTGTTGGGGAAGTAGCTGAACGCCTCCGCGAGGATGGTGACCACCGCGGTGCCGACCACGAACTCCGGGACGGCCAGGCCGAACAGCGCGGCGCCCTGGGTCGCGGTGTCGGCCGCCTTGCCGGCCCGGGCGCCCGCCAGGACGCCGAGCACGACGCCGGCCGCGGTGCCCATCAGCGCCGCGAGCGCGGCGATCTCGACGGTCACCGGAAGTGCGGTGCCGAGCAGGTCGGTGACCGTCTTGCCGCTGGTCTGCGACAGGCCGAGGTCGCCGTGCAGCGCGCCGGTGATCCACGTCCACAGTTGCTCGAACCAGGACTTGTCGATCCCGTAGTAGTGCTCCAGTGAAGCGCGCTGCTTCTCGGTCAGGGTCCCGGACTCGGTGCCGAGCGAGGCGGTGACCGCGTCGCCGGGGATGGTGCGCAGCACGACGAAGACGACCACCGTCACGCCGAGCAGCGTGATCACGGCTCCCCCCAGCCGCGCGGCGACCCAACGCCAGGTCAGCATCGCTGCGGTCTCCTTTCGTGTGCGTGGTGGTGTGCGTAGGGGTGTTCGGGGCCGGTGCCCGGCCCGGGCCCGCTCGGGTGCGCGGGCCGGGCACCGTACGGGGCTACTTCACCGCGGCGAGCGACGTCAGCAGCTCGTCCGGGCGCGGGGTGAAGCCCTGCACCCCGGACTTGACCAGGTAGTAGTCGTCCGACCGGAACATCCACACCCACGGGGACTCGGTCAGCAGCTGCTTCTGCAGGTTGCCGTAGATGCTCTTGCGCTGGGCGTCGTCGCTGGTGGAGTTGCCCTGCGCGAGCAGTCCGGCCAGCGCCTGCGACTCGATGCCGCCGGGCTTGGACAGGCTGCCGCCGGTGCCGAAGTAGCGGCCGTACATCAGGTACGGGTCGTACGAGCCGCCGTTGAGTGCGACCGCGGCGTCGTAGTCCGCGGCCAGCCACGCCTGCACGTACGGCGAGGTGGGCAGCTGGCGCAGCTCCAGGCGCACGCCGATCTTGGCGAGCTGGGCCTGCAGGTTCTGCGCCTCGGCGCCCGCGGTGGCGTACTCGCCGGTCTCCACGATGGTGTTGAGCGTGAAGCCGCCGCCGAAGCCCGCGGCGGCGAGCATCTGCTTGGCCGCGTCGACGTCGCCGGGGCGGCAGGGCAGGCCGTCGGTGGCCGGGTACTGGAACGCGGGGCTGGTGATCGGCCCGGTCACCGTGCCGTCGCCGTACGCCGCGGTCTTGAGCACCTGGTCGCGGTCGATCGCACACGAGATCGCCTGCCGCACCTGCTGGTTCTGCAGCGGTCCGCGGCGGCCGTTGAGCATTAGCGTGTGGTACGCCAGCGCCGGCTGCTTGACCAGGTTGAACGGGCCGCCGGAGCCGGCCTGCTGGGCGATGCCCGGGTCGGAGATCTGGCCGATCTGGAACGCGCCGGCCTTCATGCCGTTGAGGATCGACGCCTCGTCGGGGATCACCCGGAAGGTGAGCGTGTCGATGGCCGGCGCGCCGCCGTAGTACTTGGCGTTGCCGGTCAGCACGACCTGCTGGCCCTGGTCCCACTGCTTCCAGGCGAACGGCCCGGTGCCGTCCGGCACCTTGCCGACGGTGCCCGCGGCGATGTCCTTGGCCGACACGATCGAGGCGTTGACCGAGGCCAGCGAGTACAGCAGGGCCGCGGCGGGCTTCGACAGGTGCAGCACGACCTGGGTCGGGGCCGGCGCGTCGATGCTCGCGATCGCGGTCAGGTTGGAGCGGGCCACCGCGCCGGTCGCCTGGTCGAGTATGCGCTGCAGCGACGCCTTGACGTCCTCGGACGTGAACGGCGTGCCGTCGTGCCAGGTGACGCCGGGGCGCAGCGAGAAGGTGACGGTCAGGTTGTCCTGCGACGTGGTCCACTGGGTGGCCAGGTCCGGCTGGATGCTGCCGTCGGCGCCGGTCTTGACCAGCGACGAGTAGACCAGGCCCAGCGTCTGCTGGGTCTGGAAGGCGGTGGCGAGCTGCGGGTCCAGCTTGTCGATGTCGCCGGTGCGGGCGACGGTGAAGGCCGACGTGTCGCCCGAGTCGGACGAGCCGCTGCTGGGCGAGCAGGCGGACAGGCCCACGGCCAGGGCGACCGCGGCGGCCGCGGCACCGATCGTGAGCTTGCCGGTGCGGCGTCTGGGGGTGGGCCGGAGGGTCCGGCCCGGTGTCGTGTGAGCTGTCATGACGGCGTCCTCCGAGCGACGGGTTTGCTCACGTTAAATCTTCACCTGGGTGACAGGCAATAGGTGAACTATTAACCTGGCGATCGTGTCCCTCCCGATCCGCGTCACCTCAGGGCCCCTGGCCGACACCGCGACCGCACTGTGCGGCGCGGGGCT
>JABFVX010000303.1 GCA_013362555.1 Mycobacteriaceae bacterium | reverse complement strand
GCAGGCCGAGCCGCAGCGCGCGGCGCTGGACCGGCTGCTGGTGCTCGGGACGCTGCTGGAGGGTCACGCCGATCACGTCATGGACGCGGTCGGCCCGGCGGTGGTGCCGAGCGTGGCGCAGATCCGCCGGGCTTTCAACCAGCGCCGCACTCGCAGACAGAACCCCATTCAGCGGCTGTTGCGGGCACTGCTCGGGATGGACGCGAAACTCGCGCAGTACGTGCGCGGCAAGGCATTCGTCGACGCCGTCGTCGAGCAGGTGGGCATGGAGCGCTTCAACGTCGTCTGGACCGACGCCGACACCCTGCCCCGCACGGACGAAATCGACGATCCGCTGCGCTGGACCGCCCGCGTGCTGGGCTGACCTCGAGTAGGCTCGGAGTCATGCACTCCGTTGCGGGACGGGAGTTTTCGGAGTTCACTCGGCTGGCGGCCGTCGGTGACCCGTATGCCCCGGTGCCGAGTTGCCCAGGGTGGGCGTTCGTGGATCTGGTGCGCCACGTCGGCAGGCTGCACCGGTGGGTGGCGGTGATCGTCGGCCGCATGCTCGGCGAAGCGCCGCGCGGGCGCGACATCGACGACATGATTCCCGACGAGCCCGAGTTGATGCCCGCGTGGCAGGCCCGCTGGACCGCGGAACTGGACGCGGCGCTGGCCGCCGCCGACCCGGACGCCGAGGTGTGGACGTGGGGTGTCGACCGGCGCGTGCGTTGGTGGACGCGACGCATGCTGCACGAGACCACGATCCACCGGGTGGACGCGCAGCTCGCGTTCGGCGAGACGCCGCGCCTCGGCCGGGACACCGCGGTCGACGGCGTGCACGAGCTGCTCTACAACCTGCCCGCGGCGGTGGAGTTCGCCCCGGACATCGTCAAGCTGACGGGCGCAGGCGAGCGCCTGGCGCTGCACGCCGCCGACACCGGCGACTGGTGGCGCATCACCTTTCAGCCCGACGGCTTCGTCTGGACTACCGGCCGCGGCGCGCCCCCGGAGGCGGACGCCCTGATCCGCGCCGCCGCGACCGACCTCTATCTCCGCGTGTGGGGCCGCCCCCCGGTCGGCGCGGTGACGGAGTCCGGCAGCCCCGGACTCATTCGCCACTGGACGATCAACTCCGCCCAATGATTCCGGAATGACCCATGACGTGCGCTCGGCGCACGTCATGGGTCATTGTGGAATGCGGTGTGGAATGCGGAATGCGGAATGCGGCTCAGGCCTTCAGTCCCGCTTCGGCTTCGGCCTGCGCCGCAGCGGCGGCTTGCAGGCCGCTCGTGCGGCGCAGCGGGATCTCCTTCCAGAACAGCACCATGACGAAGGCGAGCAGCGCGACGGCCGAGGCCGACAGGAACACCGTCTGCATGGCGTCCGCGAAGCCGTCCTTGAGCGGGCGCGCGAGCGTCGGGTCGAGCTGTTGAAGCACGGAGCTGTCGTCGAGCACCTTGCCGGTGGCTGCCGGGTCCCGATTGACGATGCCCTGGCTGAACGCCGCGTCCGCCGGGTTGTCGCTGCGCAGGCCCGCCTGGATCGCGTGCCGGTAGTCGGGCTGGGCGCCCGCGGCGTGCATCTCGTCGCTGATGCGCGCAGGCATCACGCTGAACAGCACCGACAGGAACACCGCGACGCCGAGCGTGCCGCCGATCTGCCGGAAGAACGTCGCCGCCGACGTGGACACGCCCATGTCCTTCGGCTCGGCGGAGTTCTGGATAGCCACTGTCAGCGGCTGCATCAGGTTGCCGAGCCCGAACCCGGTGACGGCCATGAACACCATCGTGCGCCACAGCGGGGTGTCCGGGGTCAGGTAGTGCAGCAGGAACAGCCCGCTGGTCAGCATGACCGCGCCCAGGATCGGGAACACCCGGTAGCGTCCGGTGCGCGAAATGATCTGGCCGGACACGATCGAGGCGACCATCATGCCGAGCACCATCGGCAGCATCTGCAGACCGGCCATGGTGGGGCTGGCCCCGCGCACCGCCTGCAAATACTGCGGCACCAGGCTGATGCCGCCGAACATCGCCGCGCCCACGACCACCGAGATCAGCACGCCGAGCGCGAAGGTCGAGTTGCGGAACAGACGCAGCGGGATCAGCGCGGCGTCGCCCAGCCTGGCCTCCACCGCGACGAATGCCGCTACGCCGACCACGCCGATCAGGTAGCAGGCGAGCGCCTTCGGGTCACTCCAGCCCCAGGTGCGGCCCTGTTCGGCCACCACCAGCAGCGGAGTCACTCCGACGGCGAGCGCCGCGACGCCCCACCAGTCCACTCGCACGCCCGGCTTGTGGCTGCGCGGCAGATTCAGCACCCGGTACACCACGGCCAGCGCGAACAGGCCCACCGGCACGTTCACCAGGAAGATCCAGCGCCAGCCCGCGACCCCGAGGATCTCGTGCTGTCCGGACAGCAGGCCGCCGATGACCGGCCCGAGCACGCTGGAGGTGCCGAACGCAGCGAGGAAATACCCCTGGTAGCGGGCCCGTTCGAGCGGACTGACGATGTCGCCCATGATGGCCAGCGCCAGCGACATCAGTCCACCGGCGCCGATGCCCTGCACCGCGCGGAACCCCGCGAGCTGATACATGGACCCGGCGAAGGTGCACAGCAGCGATCCGCCGATGAAGATCGAGATGGCCGCCATGAAGAACGGCTTGCGCCCGAACATGTCCGACAACTTGCCGTACAGCGGCGTCGACAGCGTCGAGGTGATCAAGTAGGCGGTGGTCACCCACGCCTGCATCGAATAGCCGTTGAGGTCGTCGGCGACGGTGCGGATGGAGGTCGACACGATGGTCTGGTCCAGGGCCGCCAACAGCACCCCGAGGATCAGCCCGCTGACAATGGTGAGGATCTGCCGGTGACTGAGCCCGGCCGGGCTCAGGACGGTGGCACCGGCCTGCGCCGGTGGCGATGTCGTCATGTGGTGGTTCTCCTGTTGTTCTCGGTCACGGGGCGCGGTACGTCGCGCGCAGGGAGGCGATGAAGTCCTCCTTGTGGGTGCGGTAGCCGGCGACGAAGCGGTCGAGGAGGTCGCCGAACAGGTCCCGTTCCGCATCGGTCCAGTCCGCCATCACGTGCGCCAGCCGGGTGTTGCGCTGTTCGCGGGCGTGGGCCGCCAGTGCACGGCCGGCGTCGGTGACGCCCAGCAGGCTGATCCGGCCGTCGTGCGGGTCGGCCTCCCGGCGCACCAGGCCCCGTTCCACCAGGGACGCGACCTGCCTGCTGACCCGGGACGGGTCGGCGCCGGTCTCCTTGGCCAGCGCGCCGGAGCTCAGCGGACCCAGGGCTACCAGCCTGCTCAGGCAGACGAATGTCGGCGGGTCGAGCTGGCCGTCGGTCAGCGCCATCAGCTGGCTGAAGGTCTTTTCCCGCAGCCGCTGCAGCGTGGCGAGGTTGTCGCCGATCCGATTGACCACGGTGTCGTCGTGGCGTTCGGGGCTCTGCATGTCGATTCCTCGCTGATATTTGCGCCCAACAATTAGTTGCTTGCCGCAAGCATACGTTGGGATGGTTCGAAAAGGCAAAAGCCCGCATATAGTGGAGCGGTCATGCCCGCAGTACCGCCCCGGATCTCCGCAGACCAGTACCGCGCGGCCATGCGGCACTACCCGGCTGGGGTGACGGTGGTGACGCTGAGCTGCGACGGCGCCCCGGTCGGCTTCACCGCGACCTCATTCGCCTCGCTGTCGCTGCGGCCGCCGCTGATCTCCTTCAACATCGCGCACACCTCCTCCAGCCTGGAGGCAATGGGCAAGGCGGAGTCGGTGGTGGTGCATTTCCTCGGCGAGCACCAGCACCACATCGCGCAGCGCTTCTCCCGCGCCGCCGAGTACCGCTTCGCCGACCGCACCCTGTGGACCACCCTCGACACCGGCGAGCCGCTGCTGCACGGCACCCCGATCTGGCTGCGCTGCACAATCGACCAGCGCATGGACATCGGCGACCACACCCTCGTCGTCGCCCGAGTCACGCACATCCACAACCCTGCCTCCGACGAGCCCGCGGCCGCTCCCCTGCTTTACCTCAACGGCCGCTACACCCGCCCCGCCGGCTGAAGAAACCTCCGGAATGACCCATGACGTGCGTTATGGATTGCGCTGCTCGCGAGGCCTGCGGTGTTACGCACGCTGCCTCCTCGGGCCGCCGTCGCACAGCGCGAAACGCACGTCATGGGTCATGCTGGAAGTTCCGCTACGGCGGCGACGAGGCGGTCGACGTCGGCGGTGCAGCTGCCGAGGCCGACGCTCGCCCGGACGGCGGCGGGCAGGTTCAGCCGGGCGAGCAGCGGATGGGCGCAGAAACGTCCGTCGCGAACGCCGATGCCGTGCACAGCGGACAAGTACGCCGCCACGTCGGCGGGGGCAATGCCGTCGACCGTGAACGCCACGATGCCGACGCCCTCGGTGGAATCAGCCCAAATTCGCGGCAGCCGCACGCGGGGAAGGGCGGACAGGCCGGACCGCAGCCGCTGGACCAGGGCCTGCTCGTGCTGCTGGAGCACCGCCGCGTCCGTAGCGTCCAGGGCGTCGCAGGCCGCGGCCAAGGCCGTCGCGCCCAGCAGGTTCGGGGTGCCGCCCTCGTGTC
>JABFVX010000089.1 GCA_013362555.1 Mycobacteriaceae bacterium | reverse complement strand
ATCAGCCAGGCCCGCATCCGTCAGGCATCCCGCAGGACGTCGAGGCTGTGGCGCAGGTCGGCAGGGTACTCGCTCGCGAGCTCCATCCAGCGGCCGTCGGCCGGATGGGTGAAGCCCAGGGTGCGCGCGTGCAGCCACTGTCGTTCCAGGCCGAGCCGTTTGGCCAGCACCGGGTCGCTGCCGTAGGTCGGGTCGCCGCAGCATGGGTGCCGGATCGCGGAGAAATGTACCCGGATCTGGTGGGTGCGCCCGGTTTCCAGCGTGATGTCGAGCAGGCTGGCCGCCTGGAACGCCTCGATCGTGTCGTAGTGGGTGATGCTGTGCCTGCCGTCGGCGGTGACCGCGAACTTCCACTCCGACCCGCGGGCCCGGCCGATCGGCGCGTCGATCGTGCCGCTGCTCGGGTCCGGGTGTCCCTGCACCAGCGCGTGGTAGCGCTTGTGCACGGTGCGCTGCTTGAACGCCCGCTTCAGCGCGGTGTACGCACGCTCGGACTGCGCCACCACCATCACCCCGGAGGTGCCGACGTCGAGGCGGTGCACGATGCCCTGGCGCTCGTGCGCTCCGGACGTGGAGATCCGATAACCCATGGCGGCGAGCCCGCCGACCACGGTCGGCCCGGTCCAGCCGACCCCGGGATGCGCGGCCACCCACGGCGGCTTGTCGACCGCGACGATGTCGTCGTCGGCGTAGAGAATCTCCAGCCCCTCGACCGGCTCGGCCTCGACCGTCAGCTCGCGGGCCGGTTCCGGCAGCGCCACTTCGAGCCAGGAACCCGCGGCCAGCCGCTCCGACTTGGCCACCGCCGAGCCGTCGACCAGCACCGAGCCCTCTTCCGCCAGCGACGCGACGGCCGTGCGCGACAATCCGAGCAGCCGCGCCACGCCCGCGTCCACCCGCAGCCCGTCGAGCCCGTCGGGCACGGGCATGGACCGGGTCTCGCGGCCCGTCACGCCGCCGCCTCCGGGCGTCCGGCGTCGCGCCCGGTGCGGGTGCCGTCGGGCTCGAAGCCGAACAGCGTCAGCCCCACCAACAGCACGGCGCCGCACACAATGGCCGAGTCGGCCAGGTTGAACACCGGCCACCAGCCGACGGAGACGAAGTCCACCACGTGCCCGCGCAGCGGCCCCGGCGCCCGGAGGAACCGGTCGACCAGGTTGCCGATGGTGCCGCCGAGCACCAGGCCGAGGCCCACCGCCCACCACAGCGAGCGCAGCGACCGGCCGAACCGCACGACGCCGACCGCCACGCCGACCGCGATCAGCGCCAACACCCAGGTCATCCCGGTGGCCATCGAGAACGCCGCGCCGGCGTTGCGGACCAGCCGCAGCGTCACCGTGTCGCCGATGATTCGGACCGGGCGACCGGGCCGGATGTGCGCGACCGCGAGCACTTTGGTCAGCACGTCCAAGCCCAGGACCAGGGTCGCGACCGCCAACAGCAGGGGAAGCCGCCGTCCGCCGGACGGCGCGGTCTGCCCGTGCGGGCGCTGCGATCCGCGGCCCGCGGACTCGTCGGCGGGGCCGGTGGCAAGGGTGTGATCACTGCTCACCCGTCCATCATCGCCTACCTGTCGGCGCGGACCGACGCCTGCACCCGGTTGAGACCGGGCTGTGAGCTGCGTCCGCACCTCGTGCCGCCGGCCGAACACCCCGTACGCTGGGGACGTGACCGTCCCCGCCCACCCCACGCGCGGCTGGGTGCTGCTGCTCGCCGCCGCCGTCGGCGTCACCGGGGCACTGGCCGGATGCGGTCGATCCGACCGCACTGCGACCGTGGCCGCCCAGGTCACCGAACTCAACCGCAACACGGTGGCGCTGCCCGCCGTGTCGATCGAACTGCTCCAACCGGGCGCCGGGCCCCTGGTGCACTACACCGCCGCCCCGCGCAAGCCCGCCGCACAGCAGGTCACCGTGCACGTGCATCGGGATATGCAACAGCAAGTCGGCGAGCGCACGCCGCAGCATTTCCTGACTCCGGACGTCACCCTTGGCCTGCGCGCAACCTCCGTCGCGCACGGGGTCGAGCTGCAGCTGGGCGAGGTGAGCTCCAGTGAACCCGCGCTCACGGGCAAGCTCGGCGCGGTCGCCGGCGCCCGTGCAGCCGTCGCTACCGACCGCAACGGCTCCCCCACGGCGTTCACCCTCATCACCGACACCGAGACCGACGGCGACGTCCGAACCTCGCTGGAACGCTGCCTGACCGACGTGATGGCGCAGGCGATGCCGATGCCGGACGCGCCGATCGGCAAGGGCGCGGTGTGGGTGGTGCACCGCAAGGTACCCGGCAGGCTGCCGCTGGAGCAGGTCACCCGCGCCACGCTGACCTCCGTCGCCGACGGACACCTGCGTGTCGAGCTGCGCATCACCGAGAACGTGGTAACGAGCCGGCACATCGAACGCGCGGGCATCGCGCCCGCGCCCGACGACCCGGTCCACGGCACCGGGTTCCTGGTGATCGACCCGGCGCTGCCGCTGCCGCTCAACGGCGCGGTGAGCATCGCAGGCACCCGCACCTACCGCGATCACGCGGGCACTCTCCAAGTCCGCCAGGCCACCATGACCAGCGTCCACTGGGGCTGAATGCCGCGTCCGTAGGCTGTTGGCAGTTCACGTGCAACGGAGGAGTGTGGAATATGGACAAGCGCACGATTTTCGGCTCGACGGCTCGACTGTTCAACGCCGGGATGCTGGCCCTGAAGAAGGCGCCGGTGATCGGCCCGAAGCTGGGTGACGCGGTCACCGAGATCAGTTATGTCGGAAAGAAATCCGGCCGGACCATCACCACGCCGGTGAGCGTGCGGCGCTCCGGCGAGGACGTCGTCATCGGGGTCGCCGCGCCCGACATGAAGACGTGGTGGCGCAATTTCCTCGGCGAAGGCGCGCCGATCACCGTGCGCCTCGACGGCGTCGACCGGCAGGGGCACGGCGTGGCGCACCGCGCCGACGACGGCAAGGTCACGGTCCAGGTGACACTCGCGCGATAGGCGCGGTCCCATCCGGCGTGTCCGGGAGAGCGCACACTATGCGAGGAAAACCGGCGCAGGAGCGCATTTTCCGAGGAAAGTGTGCGGTCTCCCGACCGATCCGATGCGCGACTCCCAGCGCGCGGCCCGCGCACCCGGTCCGGGTGCGCGGGCCGCAACTGGAGGCTCGGGGCGCTACTGAGTCGGCAGTGCGGGACAGGCGGGGGAACTGATCTGCGCCAGCTGCAGGGCGTTGCAGGTCCACTCCTTGGCGATCTTCCACTTGCCGTCTTCGTAGACGATCTTCACCTGCTGCTCGGACTGCGGCTTGCCGTCGATGGTGGCCGAGCCGGTGGCCAGGGCGGTGTTGCCGCCGGTGCCTTCCACCTTCGTCACCTTGATCTGGATCTTGTTCTCGGTGTACAGCTTCTGGATCTGGCCCGGCAGGCTCGGGTCCGCGCTGGAGCCCTGGAAGTAGCTGGCGCGCTCCTGCGCGGTGGTCTTGGGGTCGAGCGCCTTGGTGATCTCGGAGTTGAGTTCCTCGACCGTCGGCACCTTGTCCTGCTGCGCCATCGCGGAGCTGGTGGTGGTGTGCTTGTGCGTCGGCTTGCTGTCGTCCGAGCAGGCGGTCATCGACAGCGATGCCGCCACGGCGAGGCCTGCGACGACGATGCGTCCGGTGGTGCGAAGGTTCAACGGATCATTCCTTTGCGTGTGGTCAACTACATCCGACTCAATGGAACAGCGCCGCAGCGAGCGCGCGGCCCAGTGCGTTTCCGGCTGCCACGCTACCGCAGGTTCAGGTCACCGCAGGCCGTCCAGGGGGTCGGCGCGGCTCAGCGCGGGGTCGTCGGCGGTGAAGGTCCGGGCGGGACCCGGCCCGGTCGAGCGGGTTTCGAAGCGCACGCTCACCACGCCGTGCCCCGCGCCCTGCACCCATCCGTGCCCGAACTCCGGATGCGACACGTCGAGTCCGGGGTACCACCGCGAGCGTTGCTCGTGCGGACCGAAGCCGCTGTCCGGCGCGGGCTCGTCGGCGGCCGCGGCGTCGAGCGGCACGGCCTGGTCCAGCTCGGGAAACAGCGACCCCTGCCGAATCGTCGACAAGCCGCCGAACCCGACGCCGACCAGGCGGATCGGCCCGATCTCGACCGGGTCGAGCACGGAACGCTGTGCGGCCGCGACCAGGGTGGCGAGTTCGGTCGTGGCATACGGCAGCGTGACGGAGCGGGTCACGATGCTCATGTCCGACTTCTTCAATTTCACCACTACCGTGCGCGCGCCGCGCCCGTCCGCCTCCAGTCTGCGGTGCGCCGAGGCCGCGATCCGGTCCACCTCGGGACGCAACTGGGCCAGCGCGACGAGATCGGCGGGAAAGGTGACCTCGGCGCTGATCTGCTTGGCTTCACCGCGTTCCGAAACCGGTCGGTCGTCCATACCGCGGGCGAGGCGGTGCAGCGCCGGGCCGACGGCGCCGCCGAGGATAGAGGCCGCCTCGGCTTCCGGCAGCGCGGCGAGCGCGCCGATGGTTTCGATGCCGAGCCTGCGCAGTTTCGACTCCGACACCGGGCCGATGCCCCACAGGGTGCGCACCGGCAGGGCGCCGAGCAGCTGATCCTGCTCGGCAGGCGACACCACCCGCACGCCGTCGGGTTTGGCCAGCCCGGACGCGATCTTCGCGACCTGTTTTCCCGCGCCCGCGCCGATCGACGCCACCAGTCCGGTGTGTTCGCGCACCAGCGCGCGCAGCGCCTCGCAGTACTGCCACACATCGGCGGCGCCGACCCCGGCCAGCTCTGCCGGCTCGCCGAACGCCTCGTCCACCGACAGCTGCTCGAACACCGGGATCCGGGTGCGCAGCAGGTCGAACACCGCGCGGCTCATCGCGTCGATCACGGCGCGCCGGGGTGGCAGCACAACCGCGCTCGGGCCGACCATCCGCCGCGCCTGGTGCATCGGCATCGCCGAGCGCGCCCCGAAGACCCGGGCCTCGTAGCTCGCCCCCGCCACCACGCCCCGGCCTCCGGTCCCGCCGACCAGCACCGGCCGCCCCCGCAGCGTCGGCCTGGTCAGCTGCTCCACCGACGCGAAGAACGCATCCATGTCCAGATGCAGCACCCACCGCCCGCTCCGCGTCGCGTCCACTCCGCCGGCCATGCCGAGACCGTATCTCGGCCCACCGACATCGGATCAGAAGCGGCGGATGGCGTAGATGTGGAAGTGGCGGAGCGGGACCAGGCCGATGGGGAAGCCCCGGGCGTAGGCGTTGAACATCTGGCCGAAGCCCGCGTAGATGCCGACGTGCGATCCGTCGCGGTTGACGACGACGACGTCGCCGGGGGCCAGCGACGCGACCGGGACCGAGATGCCGACGCCCGCCTGCTGCCAGGTGGTGCGGGGCAGGCGCACGCCTGCGTGGCGGAAGGCCCATTGGACCAGGCCGGAGCAGTCGAACGCCTCCGGGCCGCTGCCGCCCCACCGGTAGGGCTTGCCGGTCTGGGTGGCGGCCCAGGCCAGCGCCGCCAGTCCGCGCGGACTCGGGACCGGGAGCACGATCGGCCCGATGACGCCCGATCCGCTGCCCGCGCTCCCGGTCGCCGCACCCGCCAGGTTCGCGCTTCCGCTGTCGGCGCTGCCGGAGTTGGCGCTACCGGTGGCCGCGCGGGCCGGGTTCGCCGCGAGTGCGCCCACGGCAAACAGGCAGACAAGAATGCCGAGGGCCCCCATTGCGCCCCGCAGCACCATGTCTCGCATCGCCCACCTCCAAACCCGACCGGTTGGCTATCGTCCAGCAGCCTAACGGCACAGGCATGGCCCTCCCGGGAAGACGCGCCCGCGTTTGTGAGCTCCACCAATCCGCCGCAACGTGTTCCCTTGCTTGGATCGACTCGGTAACCTGCCCAGACAGTGACCGCGTCCCGACGTCCGTGTTCGAAGAGGTGCACCTGTGAAGCTGTCCCCGGTATTCGCGCTCGCCGCGCTCGGCGCGTTGGCGCTGCCAGCCGCCCAGGCAGGCGCCGCGCCGCAACCCGACGGCCCGCTGCCGGGGACCGTGCAGCGGCTCGGCATCACCTACTCGGGCTTCCAGTGCCCGACCAGCCCGATTCACCTGGTCTCGCGCACGCCCACCACACTGCATCTCACGGCGCAGACCAACCTCACCGACCGCGCGGTGTTCGAGATTGCGTCCCTCGGCGTGCGCGTCCCGGTGCCGTGGGCCTTCTCCGCGGTCACCACCGTCGCCGACATCGGCCCGCTCCCGGCGGGCCGAGTCCCGTTCCGCATAGTCGCCCCCCCGACGACGGGCTCCTACGGCCCCTCCTGCGAGGGCGCGTTCGACGTCCGCCCATTCTGACAAACGCACCCTTTCTCGCCAGACGCACCGGAAATAGCACGCTGAACCCGGTGCGTCTGGCAAGAAGGGGTGCGTTTGTCTACGTGCCCCTGGACCACTCGTGACCCCAGTAGCTGTCGGCGGTGATTTCCTCAGCGGTGTAGGAGGTCTCGTCGACCAGCAGGCCCTCTGTGCCGTACTCCAGATCCCAGCCGCCGGGCGTGCGGACGTAGAAGGAGATCATCTTGTCGTTGGTGTGGCGACCCAGCGTGGACGACAGCGGATACCGGGCTTTTGCCACCCGGTCCAACGCCCGGCCGACGTCGTCGAGCGCGTCGACCTCGACCATGATGTGCACCAGCCCCGGCCCGTCCGGGCGCGAGCCGGGAATGAGCGCGAGGCTGTGGTGGCGCCGGTTCACTCCCAGGAACCGCACCCGCAGCGGATCCGGTCCCGGAACGGGAATGCGGAACGCCCCGCGGGGGGCGAAACCCAGTACGTCGGTGTAGAACTCGAAGGCCCGGTCCAGATCCGGCACCGGCAGCACCACATGCCCTAGGCCTAGGCCGTCGGTGACGAAGCGACTTGCGTGCGGCGTGACGACCGGGCTGTGGTCGAGCACGGGGCCGTGGAACACATCTACGGTGATTCCGGCCGGGTCGGCGAACGTCAGCGCCTGCTCCACCCGCCGGGCATCCGCCTCGTCCTGGGACAGGTCGGCGACCGGAACGCCGTGTGCGGCAAGGGTGTCGCGGACCCGGTCAAGCGCGCGCCGGTCGCGCACCTCCCAGCCCACCGCCAGCACCTGGTCGCGCGCGCCCGCCACCAACTCCATGCGATACGGCCGCTCGTCCATGCGCAGGTAGATCGCGTCCGGGTCGGGTCCCGTCCCTTCGGCGAAACCCATGGTGTCGAAGGCGAAGGCGCGCCACGCATTCGGTTCGGCCACCGCAATGCGGACGTAGCCAAGGGATTTGATCTCGGTCATCCGGTTCTCCCGTGTTCGAGCGTGTCTCGGGTACTCAGGCCGACTCGTCCGGCGACGACGGCGGCGTCGATGCTGTCGCGCATGGCGACGCACGTGCGTACCCGCCTGCTGTCGCAGGCGGCGAACTCGGCGCAGGCCGCCACCGCTGCGGGACTCCACTGCACGCTGGTGTGCTGCGGACTGAATTTCTCGACCAGCACCCGGCTTCCGCACGCGTGGCAGGAAATCTCGTCCATGGCGGGTCAGGCCTGTCGGGCCAGGTTGTCGGCTACTTCCGCCTCCCAAGCGGTGACCGCCCGGGTGGTGTCGACTTCGAACTCGAAGCGGGCGGTCATGTCCTCGGCGATGTCGGCGACATCGGTGTAGAACTGCTCGTACCAGCGGCGCAGCTGGTACACCGGCCCGTCCTCGTCGCACAGCAGCGGGTTGTTGATGCGGGTCTTGCGCAGCCAGATCGCCACGTCCTGTTCGAACCCGCCGCCGAGCCCGCCCGCGAACCGCGCCGCGACCGCGTCCGACTCTTCGGTCGACATGCCTTGAGGCCGTTTCACGATCGCGCCGTACTGGAGGACGAACTTCGTCGGGCTGACCGGGTAGTGACAGTTGACCAGGACGCCTTCGAGCGTCAACCCCGCACTCTCGCTGCGCAAGTGGTCAATCATGTAGGACGGGCCGTGGTACGACGCGTCCGAGTGCAGCACGTTGGTGCCGCCCACCGCCCGAGCCGACTCCCCCATCCGGTCCGCCCGCGAGCGCGACGTCATGTACTGGCTGGCCACATGGCCTTCGAAGACGTTCTTGAAATACGTCGGAAAGCCGAAGTGCACGTAGAAGAAGTGCGCCATGTCGACCACGTTGTCGATCACCTCGCGACAGTTGGCGCCGTCGATGACGACCGAGTTCCAGGTCCATTCGGTCCACTCGTCGCTGAACGCGCCGTCGATGCGCGGGATGGCCACGTCCGCGGGCGGCGGGTTGCCTTCGGGATCGTTCCAGACGAACAGCTGCCGGTTCTGCTCCGCGGTGTGCCACGCCTTGGTTCGAGCGCGCATGGGGACCCGGCGGGCGTACGGGATGCCCGCGCAGCGGCCGTCGCCGCGCCAGCGCCAGTCGTGGAAGGGGCAGGCGATGGCATTGCCCTTGACGGTGCCGTCGCCGAGGTTGCCGCCCATGTGCGGACAATAGGCGTTGAGCACGTTCAGCTTTCCGTCCTCGCCCGCGAAGACCACCAGTTCGGTGCCGAAAACCTCGACGGTGTGCGGCTTTCCGTCCCGGAACTGCTCCGCCAAACCCAGGCAGTGCCAGCCGCGGGCATAGCGGGCAGGCGGCGCCGCCGCGTCGATCACCCGAACGTCACTGTCGGCAACCATCGATTTCCCTCCATGTCAGCCCCCTGATTGCAGTCGATGCTGGTCGCAGCCGCACCCTCGCGGCATCGCCAGTCCCGCTGGCCGGGAGCGCCGCACCCACACCCAGATCGCGCAGTTACACCCGCAGCTGCGGGTGTAACTGCGCGATCTGGGTGTGAAGCTGGGCGAAAGCAGCGCGGTAGTAGAGCAGCGGAGCCGCGTCGGAGTGCTCGGAGAGGGCGGTCACGCGGGCGATGACGATGGTGTGGTCGCCGCCGTCGAGCTCCCGGTCGAGCTCGCAGTCGATCGTGGCCACGGCCCCCTCGAGGCGGGGCGCGCCGTTCGCCGACGGCGTCCACTGCACACCCGCGAACTTGTCGGTCCCGCTGCGGGCCAGCTGTCGGCACAGCTCCTGCTGGTCGTGGGCCAGGATATTGACGCAGAACCGGCCCGCGGCGCGCAGCCGCGGCCACGAGGTCGAACTGCGCGCCGGGCAGAAGCACACCGCGGGCGGATCGAGGGACAGCGCGGAAAAGGACTGGCAGGTGAAGCCGACCGGCGCCCCGTCGTGGCACGCGGTGATCACGGCGACGCCGGTGGCGAACCTTCCCAGCACGGATTTGAACCCGGGCACCGACTCCACGGCGACCTCCTGTACGTAATGACTATTTCGATCAGACATATAGCTGCTAGTTATGACAGCAGGTCAGGTCACATCGGGGTCAATATCGCGACCCGGTCACCGGGAACGATTGGGTACCGCGTACGTAGTTCTCCCGATTCGCGCCGCCTCCGAACAGGTCACTGTGACGGGTAACACACACCAACGGAGGTGCTCATGACAGTCGCCGCGCTAGCCCCCACCCCGACCCGATCCGCGACCGGAGCGGACCGGATCCCGGTCTCGATGATCGAGCGGATGACGCTGATCCTCGACGCGTTCGACGCCTCCACTCCGACGCTCACCCTGCTCGGCCTCGTCGAGCGCACCGGCCTGCCGCGCTCGACGGTGCACCGGATCCTGGACCAGATGATCCGGCTGCGCTGGCTGGCACACGCCTCTGGCGGCTACCGCCTCGGCCTGCGCGCGCTGGAACTGGGCGGACTCACCGCCGACCACAACGAAATCCGCGACGCGGTCGGCCCGCTGCTGCACGAACTGAGCCAACGCACCGGCATGGCGGGCCACCTCGCCGTGCTCGACGGACGCGACGTGGTCTACCTCGACAAGGCGGGCGGGCGCTTCGCCGCCGCGCTGCCCACCCGCCTGGGCGGGCGAATGCCCGCGCACAGCACCGCTTTGGGCAAGGCGATGCTCGCCTGCCTGGAGCCCGCGATCGCCGAGGCCGCACTGCAGGGCCGGGGCGCGCACACGCTGCCCCGGCTCACCCCGCGCACGCTCTGCGATGCACCGACACTGCATCGCGAGCTGGAGCGGATCCGGCTGCGTCAAGGAGTCGCGGTGGACCGCGAAGAGTGCGTCACCGGAATCGTCTGCGTCGCAGCGCCGGTGCGCGGCCGCGGCGCCGCGCCTGCGGCGCTGTCGCTGTCGGGGCCGGCGGACGCGGTCCACGTCGAACGGCTCGCCCGGGTGGTGCTCGAGGTGGCGCACGAGGCCGGCCACGCCCTCTACCCGCGCCGAGCTCGCCGCACCCTCCGGTCATGACCGATCCGGCGGAGCTGCCGACCACCGCCTGGGCCGTGCTCGGAATGCTCTCGCACGCCGAAGAACTGTCCGGTTACGACCTGAAGAAATGGGCCGACTGGAGCCTGCAGTTCTTCTATTGGAGTCCGTCGTTCAGCCAGATCTACGCCGAGCTCAAACGCCTGGAGAAGCACGGCTACGCCACCTCCCGCGCGGTCCGGTCCGCGGACGGGGTGCGCGGCAAGCGGATGTACGCGATCACCGCCGCCGGGCGCGCGGCGGCGACACACTGGGTCAACCACGCCCCGGTCGAGGCCCCGGTGCTCAAGCACAGCGTGATGCTGCGGGCCTGGCTCGGCCACCTCGCCGCGCCGCAGCGCCTGCGCGACATGCTCGCTCAGCACATCGACTACGCCGAGACGATGCGCCGCCGCGCCGAGGCCGACGCCGACGGCGCCGCCGCCAACCCCGACTGGGCCTACCCCGGGGCCGTCCTGCGCTGGTGCGTCCGACACTACGAGTCCGAACGCGACCTCGCCCGCGACCTGATGGCCGAACTCGACACCCTGTCCTGATCTTCCAGAACGACCCGTGGATTGCGCTGAGCGCAATCCACGGGTCGTTCTGGAAGATGCGCTGCTCCCACTGAGTGGGTTTGGGGGATTCAGGACGGGAATCGGCTGTGACACGGTTCACGCCTACTGTTACTTCTCCCGGAGGACGAACCTATGTCCACCTCTGTCGATTCCGGCACCGCCCCGCCACCTGACAGCGTCGATGTCGACGCGGGCAGGCTGGACGGGGCGTCGAAAGCCCGGATCTTCCTGATCCTCGCGGTGATCGTGCTGTTCACCGAAGTCGCCCCGATGCAGTTCGTGATGGTGTCGGCCGCGCTGCGCCAGATCGCGCCGACTTTCCCCGACCAGGGCGCCAACATCAACTGGGCCATCATCATCTTCGGCATCATCGGCGCCGCCTCGGCGCCGCTCATCGGCAAGATGAGCGACATCTGGGGCAAGAAGCGGATGTTCCTGACCTGCGGGGCGCTGTTTCTGATCGGCTCGGTCATCTGCGCGCTCACCAACGTGTGGCTGCTGTTCCTGGTCGGCCGCGGCCTGCAAGCCACCGCCATCGCCACCGCGACGATCTCCTACGGCCTGATCCGCGACCTGATGCCGCGGCGCTACGTGCCGATCGGACTCGGCATCGCTTCCACCGGCCTCGGCGTCTCGGCGCTGCTCGGCCCGCTGATCGGCGGCTACATCACCGTCCACTACAGCTGGCGCGCGATCTTCTGGTTCCTGGCGGGCTTCACCGTCCTGATGCTGCCGCTGGTGGCCGCGATCGTGCCGGAATCCACACTGCGCGTGCGGGAACGGCTCGACATCGTCGGTGCGGCGCTGCTGGCGGCGGGCGCGACGCTGACCCTGATCTATCTGGACATGGGCCACGAGTGGGGCTGGGGCAAGCCGTCCACGCTGGTCTGGCTGATCGGCGGACTGGCACTGCTCGCGCTCTTCCCCGTAGTGGAATTCCGTGCGCGGCAACCGATCATGGACATGAAGCTACTGTTCACCCCGCGGGTGAGCGTCGTGCTCGGGGTTGCCCTGCTCGCCTCGTTCATGATCGCCTACCAGAGCTACGCCACCGGCTACATGACCCAGACCCCGCCTGCCGACGACGTGAAAGCCGGTGTGCTGCAAGCAACTCTAGCACAGGTGCAGCAGCAGACCGGGCACCCGATCCCCGCCGAAGCCGTCCAGGTCAGCCTGGACCCGGGCTACAGCTACGGCGACGGACTGAGCCTGCTCGGCTACGCCACGCATGTGGCGCTGGCGCAGTCGCTCGTGGCGATGCTGCTCGGATTCCTCGGCGGCCTGTGGATCCGCCGCTCCGGCGGCCGGTGGCCGCTGGTGACCGCGCTGGCGATCAGCGCCCTCGCGGCCGTCGCGTACGCCGTGACCTCGCACAGCTGGGCCACCATGGCGGTGATCAGCGCCGTGTACGGCATAGCGTTCGGCCTGTACTACGCGAGCGTGCCCAACCTCATCGTGGAAGCGGTGCCCGCACACCAGCAAGGCATCAGCGCAGGCATGCTAGGGGTCATGAACGCGATGGGCACGGCGATCGGGCTGGCGGTGGCCACCGCGATCCTGAACGAGAATCCCGTGATGGCCCACGTCTCGGTGGGCGGTCAGGCAGGACCGCCGCAGCCGGTGCCCATGGTCTACGCGGACGCGGGCTACGAGTACACCTTCTACTTCGTCGCCGCCGCCGCGGCGGTGGCCCTGATCGGCGCCGTGGCGATGCGCCACGGCCGCACCCCCGCCACCGGCGGCACGGCCTACTGAGCCCGACCCACCTGAATCCGGAACGACCCATGACGTGCGTCCAACGCAACTCACGGGTCGTTCTGGATTATCGAACCTGTCCGGAATGACCCATGACGTGCGTTGAACGCACGTCATAGGTCGTTCTGGACCGTAGAGCAGGTGAGGCGCAGGCCGGTGAGCGGGACCGGAGGTCGCGGGGAACGGCGACGGTATTTCTAATAGGCATATGGATGAGATGCCGGGGATCACGCTGGTCGTGCAGGACGCCGCGGCAGCCGCGCGGGTGCCCGACCTGCTCGCGCTGGCCCGCGGGCACGGGATCGAGATCGTCGGGCTGCCGCGGGTGCGGCGGGTCGTCGAGACCCGGCTGCCGACCCGGTTCGGGGTGTTCCGGGCGCTGGGGTACCGCGACGAGGCCGACGGATCCGAGCATCTTGCGCTGGTGATGGGCGATCCGGCCACGACGGCGGCGGCGGTGTCGGTGCACCGCGAGTGCCCGCGCGGCGGGGCGTTCGGATCTCGGAGCTGCCGCTGTCGCGCACGGCTCGACGCAGCGCTGGCGGCGGTCGCCGCCGCAGGTCACGGAGCCGTCGTCTACTTGCGCGGCGGTACCGAAAACACCGCCGCGGGCATTGGCGCCGACCTGGACATCACGACCGATTTCGACGAGATGCGGGCCTGGCGCGAGGAGGGTGCATAAGGTTGAGCCTCATGGCGCGGCGTGTCAGCGGGAACCTCCCCGCCGAGGTCACCACCTTCGTGGGCCGCCGCGAGGAGTTGGCGGCGGCCAAACGGCTGCTGCCGTCGACAAGGGTGCTCACTCTGCTCGGCCCCGGCGGCGTGGGCAAGACCCGACTGTCGCGGCAGATCGGCGAGGCCGTCTCGCGGGCATTCCCGGACGGCGTGTGGCTGGTCGAGCTGGCCGACGTGCACGACCCGGACCTGGTCACCCTCAGCGTCGCCGAGGCGCTCGAGCTGCGCGACGACACCACCGCGCCGCTGCCGCGGCTCACCTCGTTCCTCTCGGACAAGCGGCTGCTGCTCATCCTGGACAACTGCGAGCACCTCATCGACGCCTGCGCGGCGCTGGTCGGCCGGATCATCGCCACGACCCGCGAGGTCCGGGTGCTGGCCACCAGCCGCGAAGTCCTCGGCATCCCCGGCGAACAGGTGATGCCGGTGCCGCCCCTGCCTGCCGACAGCGACGGGCTCGCGCTGCTCACGGAGCGCGCCGCGGCTGCCAACCCGGGCTTCACCGCCACCGCCGCCAACCGCGGCGTCCTCGCCTCGATCTGCCGCAGGCTCGACGGCATCCCGCTGGCGCTCGAGCTCGCGGCGCTGCGCCTGCGGATGTTCACCCCAGAGCAGGTGCTGGCCCGCCTCGACGACGCGCTCGGCCTGCTCAGCTCCGGCCCGCGCACCGCGCCGCAGCGCCAGCAGACCCTCGAAGGCGCCATCGGCTGGAGCTACGACCTGTGCACGCCCGCCGAGCAGCGGCTGTGGGAGCGGCTCGCGGTGTTCGCGGGCGGCTTCGACATCGACGCCGTCGAGGCGGTATGCGCAGCGGGCGAACCGTTCCTCGACGCGCTCACCGGGCTGGTCGACAAGTCGGTGCTGACACTGCGCTTCGACGGCACGGCGGGCCGGTACTCGATGCTGGAACCGATCCGCCAGTTCGGCGAAGACCGCCTGGCCGCCCGCGGTGACCGGGATGCCGTGCGGCGCAGCCACTTCGAGCACTTCCGCGGCCTCGCGCTGCGCGGGCGCACCGCGTACGCCTGCGGCGACGACGTCGCCTGGTTCCGCGACCTGGCCCGGGAGCACGCCAATCTGCGCGCCGCCCTGCAGTTCGGGATCGCCGAATCACCCCAGGCGGCGTTGGACATGTCGACCGTGCTGCGGCCCTACTGGGAGCACGGCCGGTTCCTGTCCGAGGGATACCGCCGGCTCACCGATGCTTTGGCCGCCAATCCGGAACCGACGCTGACCCGGGCCCGGGGGCTGTCGTCGGCGGCGTCGTTGGCGGCGCTGCTCGCCGAACGCGAGCCCGCGGCCCGGCTGCTCACCGAATGTCTCGCGCTCACAGCGGAGTTGGCGACCGAGGACGTCGCGGCCGAGGCCACCCTGGATGCCTCGCTGCTGGCGTTCACCGACGACGACACCGCGGGCGCGCGCGACCTCGCCGCCCGCGCGGCCGACCTGGCCCGCCGCGACGGTCAAACCGCGATGGAAATGGACAGCCTCGCTTTCGCTTTCGTCTGCGCGCTCACCCTCGACGACGACGGGGCAGGCCCCATCGCCGCGCGGTTCCTCGAGGTGACCACCGCGTCCGGATCGAATCTGCTGGGCGGCCTCGCGCAGTGGTCGGTCGGGCTCGACCACTGGCGCCGAGGCGAAAACGACGCGGCGGCGGACTATCTGGGCCGTTCGATCGAGCTGTTGGCACAGTTCGACCGATGCATCTGGCTGTCCTCGGCCTTCGACGGCATGGCCTGGACCGCCGCCGCCCGCGGCGACGCCGAGCGAGCCGCGCGCCTCATGGGCGCGGCGGACACGCTCGGCCGCAGCACCGTGCGGCTCGCACACGCGATCACCAGCGTGATCGGCGACAAAGTTCGTTCGCAGGTACGGGATGCCTTGGGCACGGAGCGATTCCGCACC
>JABFVX010000241.1 GCA_013362555.1 Mycobacteriaceae bacterium | reverse complement strand
CCGCACCGGGGCCCGCCAGCGGTCGGCCGCGCGGGCCGCCTGGTGCGCGAAGTCCGGGTCGGCGGACCCGCCGCCCGCGCGCATGCCGACCACCAGCCGGTGCAGCTCGTCGGGTGCGACGAGCGGCGCTGAGTCGGGCGCCGCCGAGCCGGCGGCCGCCGCGGGTTCGGACACGAGTTCACCCCCTTGTACACATCACACGTCGCGCCGCTCGCCAGGCCGGCTCACAGCGCGGGAGTTTCCGGCGGGCAATTCTGGCAGATATCCCCGCGCCTCCGCAGGACAAACCGGTCAGCGACAATAGACCCATGAACCAGGCCTCCGCAGAACCGAGACGGGAGCGGGTGTTGCCGAGCGGGCAGACGGCCCACCGGCAGATCACCAGCTTCCGGGCTCGCCGCGGCGCAATCACCGCCACCCAGCAGCAGGCCTGGGACCGCACCTGGCCGCAGATCGGCCGTGACGTGCGCGCATCCGGTCAGCAACCGGAAGAGCTGACTCGCTTGGACCTGGACGACTGGTTTGGGCGGCAGGCCGCGGCAGTGCTGGAGATCGGCTGCGGCACCGGCACCGCGACCGCCGCGATGGCGCTGGCCGAGCCGGACCTGAACCTGATCGGGGTCGAGGTGTACAAGCCCGGCCTGGCCCAGCTGGTGCAAGCGGTCGAGCGCGAGGGCATCGCCAACATCCGGCTGCTGCGCGGCGACGCCGTCGAGGTGCTGGAGTATCTGGTCGGCCCGGAGTCGCTGCTCGGCGTGCGGGTCTTCTTCCCGGACCCGTGGCCGAAGTCCCGCCACCACAAACGCAGGCTGTTGCAGCCCGCCACGGTAGCGCTGATCGCCGACCGGCTCGCGCCGGGCGGCGTCCTGCACGCGGCCACCGACCACGCCGGCTACGCCGAATGGATCGCGCAGGTCGGCGCCGCGGAACCGCGGCTGCGCCCGATCGCCCCGGGCGCCGCGCCCATCAGCTGCGACCGCCCGGTGACGAAGTTCGAAAGCAAGGCCCAACGCGCGGGGTCGCCCGTGAACGAGTTCGTATGGGGCAAGATCGAAGTATGAGCACCAGCGTGGAGTCGATCGAAGCCGGGAGCGCGGCAGACCCCTCCGCCCCGGTCGCGGACCCGACGCCGCCCAACGTGCGCCGGGTCTTGCTGGTGTGGGACGCGCCGAACCTCGACATGGGTCTCGGGGCCATCCTCGGCGGCAGGCCGACGGCCGCGCACCGCCCGCGTTTCGACGCGCTGGGCCGCTGGCTGCTGGCCCGCACGGCGGACCTGTCCGGACACGCCGCCGACGACAGCGTCCGGGTGGAGCCGGAGGCGACGGTGTTCACCAACATCGCCCCCGGGAGCGCGGACGTGGTGCGCCCGTGGGTGGAAGCCCTGCGCAACGTCGGCTACGCGGTGTTCGCCAAGCCCAAGATCGACGACGACTCCGACGTCGACGCGGACATGCTGCGCCACATCGACCTGCGCGCCGACGGCGGCGGGCTGGCCGGGCTGATCGTCGCGTCGGCCGACGGCCAAGCCTTCCGGGAGCCGCTGGAGGCAGTCGCACAGAGCGGAACTCCGGTGCAGGTGCTCGGGTTCCGCGAGCACGCCAGCTGGGCGCTGGCCTCGGAGCTGCTGGACTTCATCGACCTCGAGGACATCCCCGGAGTGTTCCGGGAGCCGCTCCCGCGAGTCAGTCTGGACTCGCTGCCGGTGGAAGGTTCTTGGCTGCAACCGTTCCGGCCGCTGTCGGCACTGCTCACCTCGCGCAGCAGCGGCGGCGCGGGCTACAACCCGGCCGCGGCGGCCGGCATCCGACCGGGGGTCATCTGATGTTCACCAGGTGGGGTCGCCTCGTCTACACCTTCCGCTACGCCGTGATCGCGCTGATGGTGGCCTTCCTCGCGCTGTTCGGCCTCTACGGCCTCGACATCGCCCAGGGCAAGCACCTCAGTCAGGGCGGCTATTTCGACGACAACTCCGAGTCCGCGCAGGCGGCAAAACTGCTCGACGAGACCTACGGCCGCGACCACGGCAGCGACGTCATTCTGCTCGTGACCGCACCGGACGGCAAGACTGTCGGCGACAAAGCTTTCAGCCAGAAGATGACGGCCTTCCTCAACGGCTTGGTCGCCGACCACCCGAACGAGATCGACAAGATCAACGGCGGGTACTGGACCACCAAGACCGGCCCCGGGTCGGGGCTGCTCGCGACCAAAGACCAGAAACACGCCTTCGCCTCCATCGCCATCAAGGGCGACAACGACACCGCGGTGATGGACAACTACCAGAAGGTGAAGAACGAGTTCTCGCTTTCCGGCGTCACCATCGAGACCGCGGGCCTGCAACCGGTGGCGGGCGCGATCAACAGCACGATGAACGACGACGTGCACCGCATGGAACTGCTGGCCATCCCGGCGGTGGCGGTGCTGCTGTTCTTCGTCTTCGGCGGGCTGGTCGCCGCGGCGCTGCCGCTGATCGTCGGCGGGCTGACGATCGTCGGGGGGTGGGGCCTGGTGCGGGTGCTCACCCACTACACCGAGGTGAACGCCTTCGTCACGCCAGTGGTCTCGATGGTCGGCCTCGGCTTGGCCATCGACTACGGCCTGTTCATCGTGAGCCGGTTCCGCGAGGAGATCGCCGAAGGCTACGACAACGCGGCCGCCGTGCGCCGCGCGGTGGTGACATCGGGCCGCACCGTGGTGATGTCGGCGACCATGATCGTCGCCAGCGCGGCGGGGCTGCTGCTGTTCCCGCAGACCTTCCTGAAATCGCTTGCCTACGGCGCGATGGCGTCGGTGAGCCTCGCGGCCATCAACGCGATCACGGTGCTGCCCGCCATTCTCGGCATCATCGGGCACCGGGTGGACGCGCTCGGATTCAAGTGGCTGCGCAAGACCAAGACCTCCGACGAGATCGAGAACGGCTTCTGGGGCAAGCTCACCCGCGTCGTGATGAAGCACCCGCTGAAGTTCGCGGTGCCCATCGTCATCGGGCTGTCGCTGTTGATCATCCCGGTGAAGAACATCGATTTCGGCGGCTTGAGCGAGCGGCTGCTGCCGCCGGACGACCCGACCCGGGCCGCGCAAGAGCACTTTGACAAGTACTTCCCGCAGCTGCGGACCGATCCGCTGGTCATGGTGGTGGAGACGAACAACCCCTCCACGCTGGATTCGATTGTCACCGAGGCGAACAAGGCCCCGGGCGAGGGCGAGCCGTCGTCGCTGTCGCGGCATTTCGCGATGGCGCGCAGTCCCAAGGACGGCGTCTACAAGTACGAAGCGCTGCTGCGCAACCCGGCCGACCCGAAGCCGACGATGGACTGGCTGCGGACAATTCCGCTGCCCGAGGACGCCACCGTCATGGTGACCGGCACCCCGGCGCTGCAACAGGACACGCTCGATTCGCTGATCAGCAGGCTGCCGTGGATGATCGTGTTCGGCGTGGTCGTCACGATGCTGCTGATGTTCCTGACGTTCGGCTCGGTGGTGCTGCCGGTCAAGGCCGCGCTGATGAGCGCGCTCGGTCTCGGCTCCACGCTCGGGATCGTCACGTGGATCTTCGCCGACGGCCACGGCGCGACTCTGCTGAACTTCACCCCCGGCCCGATGTTCGCGCCGATCCTGATGCTGATCATCGCGCTGGTATTCGGTCTATCCACCGACTACGAGGTCTTCCTGCTCTCCCGGGTGGTCGAAGCCCGCGCCCAAGGCGCGTCCACCACCGAGGCGGTGCGGGTCGGCTTGGCGCACACCAGCCGGATCATCACGGCCGCGGCGCTGATCCTCATCGTGGTCACCGGCGCGTTCGGCTTCTCCCACTTGGTCATGATGAAGTACATCGCCTTCGGGATGGTGGCGGCGCTCATCATCGACGCGACGGTGCTGCGGATGTTCCTGGTGCCGTCCACCATGAAGCTGCTCGGCGACGACTGCTGGTGGGCCCCGAAGTGGATGAAGCGCATCCAGGCCCGGATCGGCCTGGCCGAGCCCGTCCTCGCCGACGAGCGCATCCCCGCCGACCTTCCGGTGCTGGCCTCGGCCACTCCCCGCTCCGACCGCCCGGAAGACGCGCTGACCCAGGTCATCCCGATGACCGAAACGGCGGCCATCCGCCTCGAGTCGCACGGCCACCAGGCCCCGCCGCGCCCCCCTGGCCCGAGCCACCCCGAGCCGGGCGTGCGCCGCCCGCCGGAACTGAACCGCCCACCGGAACTGAACCGCCCACCGCACGAGCCGCATCCCCACCAGCCGCCACCGGCGCACCACCAGCCGCCGCCACCGCACCAGCAGGCGCCGCCACCGCAACACCAGCCGCCACCACCGCACCAGCCGCCGCCTCCGCACCAGCAGGCGCCGCGGATGATGCCGCCGCCGCGCCCGCCGCAGCCGGAGGCCGAGCACACGCGCCCGGTCGCCCCGCCGCCGAACCCCGGTGTCGCGGACACCGATCCGGGTCCGGCGCAGTCGGACCGCCGCAGCATCGAAGACTGGCTGTCCGAGCTGCGCGCCCCCGGCGCCAACCCCGACGGCGGCCGCCACCAGAAGGGCGGCGACTCGATCAGCGTCAACGAACTCCTGCACCGACGCGACACCTGACGGCACTACAGCCACACCCGAAGC
>JABFVX010000310.1 GCA_013362555.1 Mycobacteriaceae bacterium | reverse complement strand
TGTCGGCCCGCGCGGGAGCGGTGGCGCAGCGCATCGGCCCGCGCCTGCCCATCACCGCGGGCCTTCTCGTCGCGGCGGCGGGCATGCTGTTGATGGCCCGGATCGGGCCCGGCGCTTCGTATCTCATTGACGTACTGCCTGCTGCTCTGGTGTTCGGGCTCGGGCTCTCGGCGATGGTTGCTCCGCTCACCGCGACCGTGCTGGCGGCTGTCGAGCAGCGGCGCGCGGGCGTCGCCAGCGGCGTCAACAACGCCGTCGCCCGCATCGGCGCCGGGCGTTTTCGATGCGGGCTTCACCCGCGCCGTGCTGGTGTGCGCGGCCGTGATGCTTGCAGGCGCGGTCCTGGCGCTCCTCACCGTGCGGGACAGGCCGGTGCGGGAATGCCCGGAAGCCGCCCGCCCCGAAGCCCGAACCCACTGCGCGCTGGCCGCCCCGCCGCTCGAGACCCGAACCGCCGACTGACCTACACCCGTATCGCTCAGGTACACCCGCAGCTGCGGGTGTACCTGAGCGATACGGGTGTAGGGATTGGGTCAGGCCACGCTGCGGAGGCTTTCGGCCTGCTCCAGGGTGTTGGCTTCGTCGTTGGCCTTGCGTCCGAGGCCTTCGGCCAGGGCCAGGACGGCGTGCCAGGCCTGGGCGGCGCCGGCGAGCACGAAACCGGTCATGGTGACGCCGACCCACTGCCAGCGCAGATCGACCCCCCACGCGGTCCACAGATTGAACCCGGCGAGCCACGCGGCGGCGACTCCGAGTGCGAGCCCCAGCGCCGGGCGCACCTGAGACAGGCTCAGGGCGTCGAGATACCGGTCGACGAACGTGGCGGCGACAGCCACACCGAGCCCAAGCAGTGTGGCGATGGCGAAGACATACATTGGCTTTCCTCTCGCGTGAGGGCCGTTCGTCGGGCTCAGCAGAACCGAATGGCGGTTGCGTCGGGAAAGCGCGGGGACGTCGACGGAATGTCGAGGCCGGGCCCCGGCGCGGGACCGCTGTGCGCGGTCACGGTATGAGCGTGGCGGACATGACCCTGCTCCATGGTCGAGATCTCATCGGAATACTGAGAACTCGGGCCGAGATCTCACTGATGAGACATCAAATGATGATGTATCATCATTAAACCCTATCCAGTGCACAGCGTCAATACAATGAGGCGATGACCAAGGACGTAGCTGCCTTCGTACAGGCGACCAAGGCGGTGAGCCGCGAGATGGAGCGCCGGCTCAACGACGCCATGCGTCCGCTCGGCGTCACCGGCCCGCAGGCGGAGGCGATCGTCATTATCGGCGCCCACGAGCCGATGGCCCTCAAGGAGCTCGGAACTCGGCTGATCGCGGAGGCGGGTCACCCCAGCCGCCTGGTCGACCGGCTCGTCGACGGCGGCCATGTGCGCCGCCGAGTGCCTGACGACAACCGGCGGAAGGTCGAACTCACCCTCACGGCCCGCGGCCGGGCGCTGGTCCCGCGCATTCTGCAAGCCCGCGCGACGATCATGGAGTGGAGCGCTCAAGTCCTGGGCGACTGCGACTTGCCCGCCGCGCTCTCGGCGCTGCACGCCATCCTCGGGGGCGACCCGCCCGCCTCGGCGCTCGGCATGAGCTGACCCGAAACCCATTGTCTTGTCCGGAATGACTCGTGACGTGCTACGCGCGTGACGGGGTCATGCCGGATGTCAGACGAGGGGGCGTCTGCGGCGGATCCTGCTGCGGACGTAGCCGATCTGCACAGCGCCCGTATTGCGGGCGAAGCGCGGCAGGAACCGGTTGACGAATCCCACGAACAGGAAAAGATGCTCGAAGCGGCGCTGGTCGCTCGCTGTCCATTCCACGCCCATCCGCTCCCGGAAGTACGGCGCCAGGTACCCGGCCGTCAGGAACCGCAGCAGCCCGCCGAACGGCAATCGCAGCGACCAGTGGATCATCCGCAGGTGCAGCAGGTCGTCGAGGTAGGCGCGGACCTCGTCGTCGATGTCGACCCGCAGGCAGGCTTCGTTCCAGTACTCGTCGAACTCCGCACGGGTCTTGGGCCACATGTCTTCGCGCATTTGAAGTGTGGTGCCCAGGGTCGGCGCCGACAGGTAGAACGACTCGGCCTGTTCGGCGTTCATCCGTCCGTTCAACAGCTGGTACGAGTCTTCGAGGCCCACGAACAGGCATGCCGCGACCCACATCTGCACGTCGCGGTCGAAGGCGTTGTACTTCACCTTCGCTCCGGGCTTGGACCGCACTTGCCGGTGCGCGACGTTGACGGCGTCGCGCATCGCCTTCTTCTCGTCGTCGGTGCCGAGAATCGCCACCGCGAGGTAGGACGTGGTGGTGCGCAACCGCTTCCACGGATGCTTCATCAGCGCACCCGACTCCACCGGGCTCTCCACCACGCCGCGCCCCACCTCGGGCCACGCCATCTGCATGGCCACGTTCGGCGCCGCTCCCGAGAACGACCAGAAGTCGAGCGCGTCCGCCAGTCGGGGTGGCCGCTTGCGCGGCGGCCTGTGCGCGACAGGTATGGCGATTCGCGTCTGGGCCGTGGTCGGGCGTTGCCGGGCGCCGGGTTCCGAGGCTGCTCCCGTCCGAGCGTTCATGCCCGCCTCCGACCTGTGAGATACTGAGACACTTTCATATTCAGACTCTCAAACGCGCGGGCGGCCGTCAAGAACCCGTCACGGATTCGACCCGAGGTGGTGTTGCAGGAGGAGCAGCAGGTATCCCAGGGCGCCGAAGCCTGCGGCGAGGATGCACAGAAGGGCCAGCCACATCCCATAGCGGAGAACGGGATTCGCATTCGTTTGTCCGCCGAGCACCTTGACGATGATGACGACGGCATCAATCAGCCACACCAATGCCATCATGGCTACGTCATGCAGACGTCGGAGAACGTGAGCACCGGCCAGCACACGACCGAGCCCAGGAACGAAATGACGACGTCCAGGCCGTGCATGCGCCGCAAGTGTGCGGTGTGGGTCAGCGTCCAGGCGATCCCGGTGAGCCCGTAGGGAATCCCGATGATGATCAGTGTTCCCAGGAACTCCGACACGCGCATCTCGTAGTTGAGGAACCGGTCGATCCGCTTGAGCACGAGGTGCCCTCCTAACCCAGAATGGCCATTAACTTAACACTGGGAAGCGGGTTCTGTCAGTGCTTTCCGGGGGCCGAATCGCCGCGGGCGACGCCGGTTTCTGGGAGACTTCGAACTATGTCGCAGGGGCGTCGCGGCTCGCGGGGGAGAGCCTTCCGAAACTACTACCCGCTGCCGGGGCTGCCGATCAACTCCAGACGGCCGCCGCTGTACGCGGCCGCGGATCGTCGTGACGGCTTCGGCCTGATCGACCCGGCTTGGGTCGTGGGGGTGATCTTCGGGCTGCTCGGGCTCGGACTGGTGCTCGCGATTCTGCTGCGCGGCTCATCGCACCACGCGCCCACGGTGACATCGGTGAGCCCGCGGCCGGCCGCCACGGTGTCGCTCACCAGTCCGCCGCCTCCGCCGGGATCGTGCTCGCAGCTCAAGCTCGGTTGTTGACCAGGCATTCCGGCCGGTTAGGCTGGTCGGCATGCGGAATCCGGTACCCGCGGTCGTGCGCCGCGTCGGGACGCGCCCGTCGCTCATGCGTTTCGAGCCGGTCGTGGTCCGGCTCGAAACCGCCGTGCGCAGGCTGACTCGCGGCCGCCGGGGCGTGCTGGATCTCGCGGGCCTGCCCTCGGTCGAAGTGACGGCGCCCGGCAGGCGCACCGGCATCCCGCGTACCACCGCGCTGTTGTACGTACCGGACGCGGACCCCGACGTGGTCCTGCTGGTCGGATCGAATTGGGGCAGGCCGAAACACCCCGCGTGGTCGGCCAATCTGCTGGTGGCGGACAAGGCCGAACTGCACCGTCGCGGCGACCGCTTCCCGGTGACCGTGACTCCGCTCGACGGTCCGGCCAGGGACGCGGCGTGGCAGCGGGCCGTGGCCTTCTGGCCCGGATACGCCATGGAGCAGCGCATGGCGTCCCATCGCCCGTTCCGCCTGTTCGAGCTCCGCCGCTCCGACTGAACCGATGTCCGGAATGACCCGTGGAGTGCGCCTGACGCACTCCACGGGTCATTCTGGAGAAACCATTCACGTCCGCGCGGCGGTGATGCGCCACGCGGGCCGCTCGGCCCCGGCGCCGAGGCGCTTGCCCCAGCTGGACCCCGTGGCAGCGATGTCCTGCCGTGTGGCCGGGGCGATGTCGGACACCGCCAGTCCCGCGGCGGCGTAGGAATCCGCGAGGGCCGTGAGGGCCGCGGCGTCCACGGCGGGGAGACCCATGGTGCGGTCGTGGTCGATCACCGACAGCACGACTGTCAGGGCGGCTCCCGGCTTCATCGTGCGTGCAAGCCCCGACAGCATCGCGGGATCGCCGGTGACGAGACCGCGCAGCAGCGAGCCCCAGGGGAAATACACCGTCACGATGTCGGCGACTCCATCCAGCGCGCTCGGCAGCCGTTCGGCGCTCGCGACGACGAACAGCGCATTGGCCAGTCCGCCCCGCTTCGCGGGCCGCGCCGCTCGCCGGGACGCGTCGAACATGCCCGCTGCGTTCGCGTCGATGTCCACCACCAAGTCACTCGGCGACGCCGCCGCGGCGGTCAGGACCGCGCGACCGTCAC
>JABFVX010000152.1 GCA_013362555.1 Mycobacteriaceae bacterium | reverse complement strand
AGCACCACGGCCCGACCTGGGCGTCGGTGTTCGTGTTCTCGCCCGCCATGGGCCGCGTCATGGAGGTGCACCTGCTGCACCCGCGCGGAAAATCCAAGCGCCCCCGGCCCACCTACTACCTGCTCGACGGGGTGGAGTCCCCGGAAAGCCAAAGCAATTGGACCCGCTACACCGACGCCGTCCCGTTCTTCGCGGACAAGGACGTCAACGTCGTGATGCCTGCAGGCGGCCGGGGCAGCTACTACACCGACTGGCGCCGGCCCGACCCGGCGCTCGGCACGATGGCCTGGGAGACCTTCTTGACTGCGGAACTCCCGCCGCTGGTGGATCGGGAGTTGCACGGCAACGGCAGCAACGTGATCGGCGGGCTGTCCATGGGCGGCACCGCCTCGGCGATCCTGGCGGTCCGCCACCCTGAGCTCTACCGCGGAATCGCGGTGTTCAGCGGCTGCCCGGACGCCGTGACGCCCGACGCGCGGTTCGTCATCCGACAGTCGGTCGCCCGCCAGGGCGGCGACCCGGACAACATGTGGGGCCCGGACGCCGATCCGGCGTGGCTGGACCACGACCCGTTGATCAGTGCGGTCGCTCTGCGCGGCAAGGCGATCTACCTGGCTGTCGGCAGCGGCGTGCCGGGGCCGCAAGACCTGCGTGCGGAGGGTTACCCGCGCTACCTCGGCCTGGCCATGCCGCTAGAGTCGGCCGCGCGGGTGTGCACCGAGATGTTTCAAGTGCGCCTGCGCTCCCTGGGGATCCCGGCCACCTACTCTTTTCACAGCACCGGGACACACGCCTGGCCCTACTGGCAGGATGATTTGCATGAGTCCTGGCCCATGCTTGCAGCAGCGCTGCAGCGCCCGGGCCCGTAGCGGTATTGCGCTTCTGCTGGCCCTGGTCTGCACGGTGGCGGCGGCTCCCGCCCGCCCTGCCGCTGCTCCGTCCGCCCGAATCGTCGACGTGGCGTTCCAGACCCCGCAGCGGGCCGAAGTTATCGTCGAGTCGCCTGAGATGGGACGGGTCGAGCTGATAGTGCTGCTGCCGCGCGACCGCAGCGCCCCGCGGCCCACGCTGTACCTGCTCGACGGGCGCAGCGCGTTCTCGGGCGGCACCTTCTGGCTGCGCCGCGGCCGTGCCGAAGAGTTCTTCGCGGACAAGCCGGTCAATGTCGTGCTGACCACGGGCGGAACCGCGAGCTATTACACCGACTGGGACCGGCCGGATCCGGAACTCGGCCGGTATCGGTGGGAAACGCTGCTCGCCAAGGAGTTGCCTCGGCTCATCGACGCACGCTTCCGCGGCACCGGCGCCAACGCGGTCGCCGGCCTGTCCATGGGAGCTCAGGCCGCCATGATGCTCGCGACGCGACATCCCCGCCTCTATCGCGGCGTGGCAGGGTTCAGCGGATGCTACAGCTCGGCGGGGAGCCTGGGCGAAGCGCAGATGCGCGCGGTGATCGCCAGTTACGGGGGCAACGCGGACAATATGTTCGGTCCCGCGGGCGCACCCGGCTGGGCCGCTCACGACGTGCTCACCCACGCGGATGCGCTGCGCGGCAAGGCGGTCTATCTGTCCGCGGGCAGCGGCTTGCCCGGCATCTACGAAACCCTCACCACCCCAGGCGTTCTCAACACGATGCTCATCGGCGGCCCGCTGGAGTCGGTGACCGGCTCCTGTACCCGCCAGCTCGCCGACCGCTTGGCCCGCCTCGCGATCCCGGTCACCGCCCGCTTCCGCCCCACCGGCACTCACAGCTGGCCCTACTGGGCCGACGAGCTCCCCGCGGCCTGGCCCACCCTCGCCGGCGCGCTCGGCCTCACCCCCGGTCGGTGAAGGCGGCGGCGGTCGCCGGTGCGGTGGCGAAAGCGAGGAAGGCGTCGTTCTCACGGGGTTCGCCGATGGTGATCCGGACGCCGTCGGCGCCGTAGGCGCGGATCAGGACGCCCGCGTCCGCCGAGGCGGTGGCGTAGGCGGCGGAGCGCTCGCCGAGCGGCAGCCAGACGAAGTTCGTCTGGCTCGGCGGGACCGCGTAGCCCGCCGCCAGCAGCGCCGAGCGAACCCGGCCCCGCTCGGCGACCAGGCTGTCTGTGCGGGCCAGCAGCTCGTCTCGTGCGCGCAAGGACGCCAGCGCGGCGGCCTGGGCCACCCGGCTCACGCTGAACGGCACGTGCACCTGGCTGAGCGCGGAGATCACCGACGGGTCTCCCACCGCATAGCCCACCCGCAGGCCGGCCAGCCCATAGGCCTTCGAGAACGTGCGCAACACAACCACATTCGGCCGAGTCCGACCGAGCTCCACGCCGTCCGGAAAGTCGTCCGACGCCACCCGCAGATACTCCGAATAGGCTTCGTCGAGCACTACCAGCACAGAAGCGGGCACCGCGTCCAGAAAACGCTCCAGCGCGCCGCGCCCGAGCGCGGTCCCGGTCGGATTGTTCGGGTTGCAGACGAACACGACGCGGGTGTTGTCCGTGATCGCCGCCGTGAGGGCGGCCAAGTCGTGCACATGGTCCGCGGTGAGCGGAACCTGCACCGGCGTCGCGCCCGCGATCCGGGTCGCGATCGGATACGTCTCGAACGAACGCCACGCCATCGCGACTTCGTCGGACGGAGCGTCACACGCGATTTGCACGATGTCGTGGCACAGCGCCACGCTGCCGCAGCCGACGAGCACGCGCCCCGGGTCCACCCGAAGCGACTTGGCAATGGCGTCGGCCAGCTCGCTGGAGCGATTGTCCGGGTAGCGGTTGGCCAGGGCGGCCGCCGCGGCGATGGCTTCGAGCGCCGCGGGCAGCGGTCCGAACGTCACCTCATTGCTGGCCAGCTTGATGGCGTCCGGGTCGTTGCGGCCCGGAACGTACGCTGGAATGGCGCTCAGGTCCGAGCGCAGGCGAGGTGTCACCAAAACATTATGCGCAGCTGACAACTTTGCTGTTCAATGACCCCTAACCTGGAAATTATGGCAGGAATCTATCAGGATGCCGCAGTAGTGCGGCGCACCGAAGACCCGCCGGACGCGAGGCTGCCGCTCACGGTGGTCGAGCCCGCCCGGCAGGCCCGCGGCGGCATCGTCGTGTTGCACGAGACCCATCGGCTCAGCACCGCACTGTTCGGCTTGCTGCGCGCACTGTCCGGAGAAGGCTGGCTGGCGGTAGTCCCACACCTGTTCCATCGGGCGCTCGGCGCTCCCGAGCACGGAATTTTCGGTGCGGAACTCGTCGCCGACGTCGACGCCTGCCTGGACTGGCTGTCCCAGGCCGGAGTGTCGCGCGACCGCACCGGCATACTCGGCTTCGACGAGGCAGGCACCGCCGCGTTCCTGGTAGCGACCTCCCGCCCGGTCGGCGCCGTCGTGAGCGTCGCCGCGCGCGGGATCGCCGAGCCGCTGTGCCCCGGCGCACCCGCCCTGGTCACCGCCGCCCCGCGACTCCAGGCCCCATGGCTCGGCCTGTTCGGCGTGGACGATCCCGCAACCCCGGTCGACCAGGTGGCCGCCCTCGCGGATGCGGTCGGCGCCGCCCCCGTCGCCACCAACGTCGTCACCTACGCCGGGCTCCGCCACCGCCCGGACGGCCCGAACCCAGTCGAGGCCGCCGACGAGGATCTCCTCGACGCCCGCACCCGTGTGTTCGACTGGTTCGACTCCTTCCTCCGCTGAGCCGGTCATACCGGCTTTACCAGCTGTTTTGCTTCTAGTGGTCCAGCTGTGTAGCCTTCTGGAGGCGGTTCGAAAGGACCGGTGCCCTAGGGAGGCGTGCCAGAGCGGCCGAATGGGACTCACTGCTAATGAGTTGTCCCCTTTACGGGGGACCGGAGGTTCAAATCCTCTCGCCTCCGCCAAGCCCTGCGCGTTAGGGTTTGAAAACTGAAGACGAGCGGCCTTAGCTCAATGGATAGAGCATCTGTCTACGGAACAGAAGGTTAGGGGTTCGAGTCCCTTAGGCCGCACCATCTACCAGGCACAACAGTCTCCAAGACCCTCGGGAACTTGGAGACTGTTCGCGTTTTGTTCGCGGTATGCGCTCACTCATCCCGGGTCCACCCCGCCGCCAGAGCGTCCGTGTAGTCCGCCACGTCCTCCGGGTCGTCCACGTAGAACCGCTCCGTGATTCTGGTCGAGCCGTGCCGAAGTTGCTCGGATGCCGCGTCCAATCCCATCTTCCGCTTGACCCTGGTACCCACGGTTTTGCGGAACGATTTCGGGGTGACCCACGCGAAGTTGCTGCCGCGGGCCTTGCGCAGCTGGCCGCTCAATTTCCTGGGGTCAACGAGCCCGCCGGTTCGGGTTGTGAATAGGAGCGCCTCCGGATCCTCGCCTGTTGCCTCGAGTAGGCGTGTCAGAGTCGGCACCGCGAAGTCGGCGACGATGATGGTTCCCACGCTGTTCTTGGTCTTCGGCTTCGGCTTTCGGACCAGCTTCTTGGTCGCCTTATCGGTCGTGATCGTCCCCGTGATGCTGACCCGCCAACGGCCGTCTGCCAGTTGGATGCAGTCTTTCCGCCGAATCGCCAGCACCTCACCGGGACGAACGCCGGTCGCAAGCATCAGGTCCGAAGCGTCCAGTACCAGCCGATCCCGCTGAGGCCCGCGAGTCCGTGCCGGAGTGCCCGGAATCTCGTTGCCGGCCAGCCACTCTTCCATCTGCGCTCGGAGG
>JABFVX010000525.1 GCA_013362555.1 Mycobacteriaceae bacterium | reverse complement strand
GCGTTGCCGGCGTTTCTCATCGCGCACGCTCGACTGGTCGCCTGGATTCTCGAGGAGTGACGCTCGTACGGATAGTCGTGGCCGGATGGATCGCCGTGGCAGGCGCCTTGACCGGGGCCGGACACGCAAGCGCGCTGCCGCCCGCCGGTCTGTGCACCGAGGGCGAGTTCCGGTGGACCGCCGTCAACGGCGCGATCGGGATGCAGCGCACGCTGTTGACATTCGCGTCGACCGGAGTCCTGCGCGGCTGCACCGGCGGCCCCGCAGGCATCACCGGTGGCACCTTCGTCGGCACGCATGTCGCGTGGTCGGACTGCATGCATCCCGCCGACGGCCCGATCACAGTCAAAATCACCTGGTCGAACGGCCAGAGCAGCACGCTGTACGGCCCGTGGCCGGTGGGCCTCGCCCAACCCGCGGACGGCCCGCTCGACGTCATCGACGGCCTGGGCCGCGGCATGCGGGCCCGAATCATTGCCTGGTACGAGATGATGACGCCGGAAATGGTGAGCGGCTGCATGGGTTCCGGTGTCCACACCGGGGTCGGCCGAGTCAGCGGCACTACCTTCCACACCGCGTAGAGCCCTCCAGAATGACCCGTGAAGTGCGTTGGATGCACGTCATGGGTCATTCTGGAGGGTTTGCAAACCCAGCCACAACGACCCGTGGCGGCGCACGGCTCCCATCGGTTGCCGCGTTCCGGCACGCTCATGGTGGTGCTGGGGGCGGGGCTCGAACCCGCAACCAATCGATTATGAGTCGACGGCTCTAACCTATTGAGCTACCCCAGCGTCAGCGACGACCCTATCAGGAGCGACCTGACCAGGCCAAACACCGAGCACCACGGCTCCCGGCGTCGCCCGGAAGCAATGAGCGGGATCGGCGACTAGGCTGAGACCGTGGCGAATCTGTTCGGGAACGTCCTGCGGGCACATCAGTGGCTGTACGAGAAGACCGACGGAGCAGTGGGGCATCGGCTGCTGTTCGGCAATCCGACACTGCTGCTGCGCACGGTCGGCCGCAAGTCGGGCCGGCCGAGAGTGTCGGCGCTCACCTATGGGCACGAAGGGGACACCTGGCTGGTGACGGCCTCCAACGGCGGGTCTGACCGCCCGCCCGCGTGGCTGCACAACGTGACCGCCCGCCCTGAGTGTGAAATCCAGATCGGCAGGCGGCGCATTCCGGTCACGGCGCTGCCGACGCTGCCCGACGACCCGGATTACCAGCGTCGGTGGGAGATCGTCAACCGCGCCAACAACGATCGCTACCGCGAGTACCAAAAGCTCACCAGCAGGCCAATTCCGGTCGTGGTGCTGGCGCCGCGGTAGAGGTCGGTCAGCGGCTGGGCCGCCAGTCCTCGGGCCGCCAGCCCGTCGGCATGTTCTCGCGGGCGTAAGCGATCATCAGCCGGATCAAATCCGATCGGTTCGGCTCGCCGGAGGCCATGAGCAGCCCTTCCGCATTGGCCTGCCAGTCGAGTTCGTCGATCAAGTCCGCGGTGAGCCGAACCGCTACGGCGATGCGCCGCGGCCCCGGCCTAGGCACGACAACACCTGGTCGACGATGAATTGTGCCGAGCCGGCGATCGTGTTTCCCACCGAGTCATGTTCTCCCCTTCCCCGCTCTAAGGGTGCAACATCGACCGTCGTTCGGTCAAACCCTTTTTGCGGGTATGTTTTCGCGGACCCGGGGCGTACCAGCGGACATTACGCGTTGTACCGCAACAACAATTGCGCGGGAACTGTATGCGCACACATGAACGCGCAATGGCACGGTGTTTTGAACCAAAGTTTGCGTTTCGCGGCCGCTCCCGCGACCTCTCCGGAATGACCCGTGACGTGCGCTGGATGCGCGTCACGGGCCACTCCGGAGGTCGCTGGGCCTGAGGCGCCGGTCGACTCGCCGGGGCACCTCGCAGACGCCTAGCTATCTTCTGGCATCCTGTTCTGAGAGCCAAACTGACACGGCGGTGATTCGAAACTCAGGCGGGAGTTGGGGCATGCATCGTTGGCTGCGCGGACCTTGGCAGTGGGCGGCGGTCGGCATCGCCACGGTGGTCGTGGCGGTGACAGGGACCGCGTGGTGGATCGGCGACGGGGTGCACCGGTCCTGGCTGCTGGGCGGCGCGGAGTCCGCCACCGCCGGGAACATCCTCGTGATCGGCCTGGACAGCAGGCTGGACCAGGACGGCAACCCGCTCCCCCGCGACATCTACCGCGCGCTGCACGCGGGCGGGGCCTCGGACGGCGGCGAGAACGCCAACGTGCTGATGCTCGTGCACGTGCCCAAAGACGGCGGCCGGGCGACGTCGATCTCCATCCCCCGCGACGACTATGTCGCGCTGCCCGGCTGCCCCGCCGGTCACTGCCAGGCCAAGATCAAGCATGCCTACGGACTCGCGTTCGACGTCGCGCAGCAACAGCTCGCGCACACGCCGGGACTGACCCAGGAGCAGCGCGTGCAGCAGGCCCGCGACGCCGGGCGCAAGGCGCAGATCGAGGCTGTCGACCAGTTCCTCGGCGTGCGGATCGACCATTTCGTGGAGGTGACCATGGTGGCCTTCTACGAAATCGCCAAGGTGGTGCAGCCGGTCACGGTCTGCGTCGACCACGCGACGCGCGACAGCTATTCCGGCGCGAATTTCCACGCCGGGATGCAACAGCTGTCCGGGGTCCAAGCGGTCGCCTTCGTGCGGCAGCGCCGCGACGAGTCGCGCGCCGCGCTCAATTTCTCCGACCTGGACCGGGAGCGGCGCCAGCAGGCGTTCCTGGCGTCGCTGGCGCACCGGCTACAGGAGTCCGGCACGCTCACCGACCCGCGCACGCTGATGGGCCTGTTCGACGTCGCAAAGCGCAATATCGCCGTCGACGGCGATCTGGACCTGCTCGGATTCGCCCGCAGCGCGGCCGATCTCGCGGGCAACACCACCTTCGTCACGCTGCCCGTGGTCAAGTTCGGCCGGACCCCCGAGGGCGAGGACGTGAACATCGTCGACGTGCCCGCCGTGCAGGCGCTGGTGCGCGGACTGCTCGACGACAAGGCGCACGCGAGCTCCCGGCCCGACGGCACCATCGACGTGGTCAACGCCAACGGCGAGGAAGGCCTGGCCGGGCGGGTCCAGCGGGCCCTGGTGACGGTGGGCTACCGCGGCGGCAGCACCGGGAACGGCGCCGACCGCGCCGACCGCACCGTGGTGTACCACCACAACAACGGCGACGCGGCGGGCTCGCTGGCCAAGACGCTCGGCGGCGCCGAGACGCAGCCCGACAACGCGGTGCCCGCCGGCCACCTGCGGGTGGTCCTCGGCGAGGACTTCACCATGCCGACGGCCCTGCTCGAAGCAGTGCAGGGCCCGGCTCCCGGCACGGGAATCAGTCCGGCGCCGATCCCCGCGGGCCTCTCCGTCCCCTGCGTGAAATAGACCGGAATGCGTTCTGCACTCAACCGGTTTGAGCGCAGAACGCACTCGACGTCCTAGCTGGGTTACAAACCTCCAGAATGACCCATGAGGTGCGTTGGATGCACGTCATGGGTCATTCTGGAGGTATTCAGGCCAGGGCTGTGAGGGCAGGCAGGAGCAAGCGCAGGGCGCGGCCCCGGTGGGAGACGGCGTCCTTTTCCGCGGGAGTGAGTTCGGCGGCGGTGCGGTCGGATCCCGCGGGCCGGAAGACCGGGTCGTAGCCGAAACCGCCGCTGCCAGAGGGCTCACGGATCACCGTGCCGGGCCACTCGCCGTGCACGACGGTTTCCGCGCCGCCGGGAACGACGAGCGCGCACGCCGAGACGAACCGCGCGCCGCGGCGGGCGTCCGGGACGTCGCGCAGCTGTCCGAGCAGCAGCGCGGTGTTGGCCGCGTCGTCGCCGTGCCCGCCGGACCAGCGCGCGGACAGCACGCCGGGCATGCCGTTGAGCGCGTCCACCTCCAGACCGGAATCGTCTGCGACACACGGCAATCCAGTTGCCGCCGCACCGTCGCGAGCCTTGGCCGACGCATTCTCGGCGAAGGTCGCCCCGGTCTCGGGGGCCTCCGGGAAGGGCGGGACCTCGTCGAGCCCGACGATCTCGATTCCCGCCACGCCCGCCTCCGCGAGCACCCGGCGCAGTTCGATCAGCTTCTTGGCGTTGCGGCTGGCGACGAGCACCCGAATGGTCACTGGCCCAGAATCTTTCGCCGACTGGGCGGTTCGGCAGGGACGGGGAGCGAGCCGGGGTACGGCAGCTCCAAGGCCGCGCGCTGCAGCTCGAACAGCTGCTCACAGCCCGCTACCGCCGAGTCCATCAGCGCGTCCATGGTCGAACGCGGGAACGTCGCGCCCTCCCCGGTGCCCTGGATTTCGACGAAGGTGCCGGTGTCGGTGGCGACCACATTCATGTCGACCTCCGCGCGGGAGTCCTCCTCGTACGGCAGGTCGAGGCGGACTCGGCCGTCCACCACGCCCACGCTCACCGCGGCGATGGCGCACGAAATGGGCTTCGGGTCGGCGAGCCTGCCCGCGGCGTTGAGCCAGGTCACCGCGTCGACGAGGGCCACGTACGCACCGGTGATGGCGGCGGTGCGGGTGCCGCCGTCGGCCTGCAGGACGTCGCAGTCGACGGCGATCGTGTTCTCGCCCACCGCGGCCAGGTCGATGCAGGCGCGCAGTGACCGCCCAACCAGCCTGCTGATCTCCTGAGTGCGCCCGCCCACCTTGCCTTTCACCGACTCGCGGCCGCTGCGGGTGTGGGTGGCGGCGGGCAGCATCGCGTATTCCGCGGTGAGCCAGCCCAAGCCGCTGTCGCGCCGCCAGCCGGGCACCCCGTCGGTGATGCTCGCGGTGCACAGCACCTTGGTCTGGCCGAACTCAACCAGCACCGATCCCGCCGGGTGATCGGTGAAGCCGCGTGTGATCCGTACTTCGCGGAGCTCATCGTCCGCCCTGCCGTCAAGTCGTCTGGACACGCCCCGATCCTAGATCCAGCACGACCCGTGGTGTGCGTCGGACGCAACTCACGGGTCGTTCCGGAGGAGGGTGTAGGTGAGATCACGGTCGCCCGCGGCGGCGGCGCGCCTGCGGCGACGTCGGCAGAATGGGTAGATGAAGGGTGATCGGGTGGAGATCGTGGTCGACGTCGGCGGCAGCACGCGGACCTACGAGGTGGCCGCCACCAAGGCGGGCAGGCGGGTGGACGTGCGGATCGTGCGCGGGGTAGTGGAGGTGAGCGAGGTGACCCGCACCGGAACTGCCGTGCGGACCGCGCGCTTCATCGCGTCCCGCACGCTCGCACTGGTCGAGTACCCCGCCGACGGCTCCGAGGCCGCGGACTGAGTTAGCGGAGGGTCTCGGCGCGCAGCTCGGCGGTGTTGCGGTGCTCGAGGACGAAGGACAGGAACGGGATGAAGCCCGCAACCAGCGCCAGCCCGGTGCGCACCCAGTTCCAGCGGGCCTTGATCGCCAGGTCCACGGTGCACAGGAAATACACCAGGTACACCCAGCCGTGCACGATGCCGATCCAGCCCAGCGACTTCACGTCGAAGCAGTACTTCGCGACCACCTCGAACGTCAGCGCCAGCAACCACACGCCGGTCACCCAGGCCAGCACCCGGTAGCGCATCAGCGCCGTGGCGATCCTGCGGCGGCTCGCGTCGTCGACAGGCGAAGGCGCGGTCTCGGTCATGCGGAGTTCCTCCGGGATTCGCTGGCGGTGAGTTCGGCTCGGTTCAGCTCGGCCAGGTAGCGGTTGTAGTCGGCGAGTTCCGGGTCGTCCGGCGCCTGCGCGGGTGCCGGGCGCTCGGGCAGCAGTCCGGCGGGAATCTCGGTGACCCGCGTCCGCGACTGTTTCGCGGCGGGAGCCTCGTCGCCCGCCTCCCGTTCCGCCTCCAGCCGGATGAAGCGGCGGTATGCGTAGCCGAAGAACCCCGCGAACAGCGGCCATTGCAGCGCATACCCGAGGTTCTGGCCGTTGCCGCCGTTGGCCTCGAAGCGACCCCACTGCCACCACCCCAGTGCCAGGCACGCGGCGGCGGCGAGAACGACCAGCGCGATCAGCGCAGGCCGGTGACGAGGGGCGGACATGTCTACGACGGTACCTCGTAGACGAACCCCGACAGCAGTCCCGTCCTTCGGGACGGCCGCGCGTCATATTCGCGCGGCGGCGAAGCGGGCGGCGGCGGCGATGTCGCGGGCATAGTTGGTGTGCGCGGCGGGGTTGAGGCCGCCGAGCTGGCAGATCGGATCGCCCGGCGTGCAGAAATCCGCGGTGCGGCCGCTGAAGACGCCGTCGATGCGCCACCCGGTGATGCGGATGGGATTGCCGAACAACAGCACCGCCGCGATCCGCGGGGACACCCAGCCCGGCAGGGCGGCGGGACGGCCGAACGGAATCGCCGCACCCAGCACCTGGTCGATCACGAACGCGCCTTGCGAGTAGCCCACCAGGATGAACCGCTGCGCCGGGCAGGACGCGGCCTGTCGGGTCAGGTGCCCGACCAGGTCGACGACGCCGTGGTCCGACGACACCGGCATGTCCAGCGTGGCCGGATACTTCACGCCGTAGGCGCTGACGGTCTCGGGAAGCACGCGCCGCAGCGCGGCGAACACCGGATCGCCCACGACGGCGCCCAGCGCGCCCGGCTCGCCGGTGCCCCGAGCGGATACGACCTCCAAGGTCGTGCAGTTGGCGGCGTGAGCCTGGCCGCTGCATGTCACCAGGGTCATCCCGGACAATACGAGGACAGTGAAAAATCTCGCTGCCCAACACCTCTCCAACACATTTCGGTTTCGACGCACCATTGCGGGAACCTGCCTTCACATACCCGTGGAGGCTTTGCTCGACTGTTACCGACCAGTTGCTCAGCCCCCTGTGACCCCAGGTTCCGGACGCACCGGGCCACAGGCAACCTTGGCGGCCATAGCGATACCTGATAGCAGCTGTACTGTGGCTCGCGCCGCGCTAGATGTCGAAGGCCTCGCCGGGCAGGACAGCGTGGACGGGGCCGGAGAACTCGGCCTTGGCCTCGGCGATGACTTCCTCCCGGGAAGTCCACGGCGGGATGTGGGTGAGCAGCAGTTCCTGCACGCCCGCACGAGCGGCGAGCCGGCCCGCTTCGGTGCCGGAAAGATGTATGCCGGCCGGGCGGTTGCCGGGGTCGTGGGTCCAGGACGCTTCCGCCAGCAACACGTCAGCACCCTGGGCGAGGACGTCCAGCGCCGGGCAGACGCCGCTGTCGCCGGTGTAGGCGAGTACGCGGCCGGTCTCCGAGGTGAACCGCAGGCCGTAGGCCTCGGGCGGGTGCGCCACCCGCAATGGCGTGACAGTGCGGCCGCCGCCGAAGTCGACGGGCTCGTCGGCCTGCCACTGCCGCATGTCGATCACGTCCGACCAGTCGTCGGTCATGCCGCCGCACTCGGCCGACGCGTTGCCGATTCGCAGCGCGGTGTCCGACGGGCCGTAGACGATCGCCCGTCCCACAGGCGGGTTCGGGTGGTAGCGACGCCACACGAGCAGCGCAGGCAGGTCGAGGCAGTGGTCGGCGTGCAGATGCGACAGCATCACCGTGACGTCGCCGGGATCGCAGTAGCGCTGCAATGCGCCGAGTACGCCAGGGCCGAAATCGACTACGACAGGGCCCGCCCCCGGAGAGGTCAACAGATACCCCGACGCTGGGGAGTCCGGGCCGGACACGCTGCCCGAGCACCCGAGGACGGTAAGGCGCATGCGTTCATGCTGCCACGGATACAGTGAATTGGACAGCCGCCCCACACTGGTCGTTTTGGGACGGAGACCACATCTTTACACCGACGTACCAGTTCTTTACACCGGCGATGCGGCAGCACGCCGCGCCAGCAGCGCCGCCGCCACAATGCCGCCGATCGCCCCGAAGAGGTGGCCCTGCCACGAGATTCCGGGCGTGCCGGGCAGCACGCCCCAGAGCACGCTGCCGTACAGGAACAGCAGTACCAATCCCAGCAGGATCTGTCCGACGTTGCGGCTGAAGGCCCCGCGCGTCAGCAGGTAGGTGAGCCAGCCGAAGATCAGCGACGAGGCCCCGATGTGCACAGTGCCGGACTGCGCCGTGAGCCAGGTGCCGACGCCCGCGACCGCCCAGATGATCGCGCTGACCGCCAACCCGCGGGCGATGCCCGACAGCAGGGTGAGAAAGCCGAGTACCAGCGCCGGGACGGTGTTGCCTGCCAGGTGCTCCCAATCCGCGTGCAGTACCGGCGCCCACAGGATGCCGATCAGCCCATCGGTGTCCCGCGGGCGGATCCCGTCGGCGTTGAGCTGCTGGTGGTCGGCGGCGTTGATCGCCTCGACACCGTAGAGCAGCGCGACGAAACCCAGCGTGATCAGGGCGGCGGGCTTCCATTCGAGCGCAAACCGCCGCCGTGCGGGCGCGGAATCCGGAATCGACATCAGACAGCCCTCCTCATCGGCTACTTCGAGAGTAACCCCGAGATCTTCCAGAATGACCCGTGACGTGCGCTATTCAATGGCGCTGCTCGCGAGGCCCTGCGGTGTTACGCAAGCTGCCTCCTCGGGCCGCCGTCTCGCAGCGCTCTACGCACTTCACGGGTCATTCTGGAAGGTGCGTTCTCACGCCCAGAGTTGGCCTTCGAGGTTCGCTTCGGCCTCTTCGAGGGTGCCGGAGTAGGCGCCGGTGGACAAGTACTTCCAGCCGCCGTCGGCGACGACGAAGGCGATGTCGGCCCGGCGGCCCGCCCGCACGGCCTTGGCCGCCACGCCCAGCGCCGCGTGCAGGATGGCCCCCGTCGAGATGCCCGCGAAGATGCCCTCCTCCGCAACGAGTTCGCGGGTGCGCCGTACGGCGTCATACGGTCCGACGGAAAATCGTGTGGTGAGCACAGTTTCGTCGTACAGCTCGGGAATGAAGCCCTCGTCGATGTTGCGCAGCCCGTACACCAGCTCGCCGTAACGCGGCTCCGCCGCGACGATTTCGATGTCGGGCACCTGCTCGCGCAAGTAGCGTCCGGTGCCCATCAGGGTGCCGGTGGTGCCGAGACCCGCTACGAAATGCGTGATCTCGGGAAGATCGGCGAGTATCTCCGGGCCGGTCGACTCGTAGTGCGCGAGCGCGTTGGCCGGGTTTCCGTACTGGTACAGCATGACCCAGTCCGGATGCTCGGCGGCGATCTGCTTGGCCATGGCCACCGCCTGGTTCGAGCCTCCCGCCGCGGGCGAGTCGACGATCTGCGCGCCGAACATCGTCAACAGCTGCCTGCGCTCGATCGACGTGTTCTCCGGCATGACGCAAATAAGCTGGTAGCCCTTGAGTTTCGCGGCCATGGCCAGCGAGATGCCGGTGTTGCCGCTCGTCGGCTCCAGGATGGTGGCGCCGGGCCGCAGCGTTCCGTCGGCCTCGGCCTGCTCGATCATCCGCAGTGCGGGGCGGTCCTTGATGGAGCCGGTGGGGTTGCGGTCCTCCAGTTTGGCCCAGATCCTAACCGCGTTGTCGGCGTCCCACGCAGGCGAAATGCGGCGCAGCCCGACCAGCGGAGTGTCGCCGAGCGTCGCGATCAGCGACTCGTACCGCGCCACCGGCTACCCTCCGGCAACAGCGGGCAGGATCGTCACCGTGGCCCCTTCGGCCACGTCGGTGTCCAGCCCGCCGGAGAAGCGCACATCCTCGTCGTCGACGTAGACATTGACGAACCGGTGCAGCTTGCCCTCGTTGACCAGGCGTTCCTTGAGACCCGCGTAGTTCGCGTCCAAGTCGTCGATCACCGCGGCGAGCGTGGCGCCCGCGGCCTGCACGCGCTTCTCGCCCCCGGTGTGGGTGCGCAGGATGGTCGGGATGGACACCGTGACCGACATGATTCTCCTTAGCTCGTCAGCTCGTAGGCGGGGACAATCTGGACCGGCTCCTCGGTCACGACGCCGTCGACGATGCGGTAGCTGCGCACCTCGGCATGGTCGGGATCCCGGGTGGACACCAGTACGTAGTGCGCGTCCGGCTCGGCGGCGTAGGAGACGTCGGTGCGGCTCGGGTACGCCTCCGTCGCGGTGTGCGAGTGGTAGACGACGACGGGGACCTCGTCGTTCGCGTCCATCTCCCGCCACAGCCGCAGCTGCTCGCCGGAGTCGAATCGGTAGAAGGTGGGCGAGCGCTCGGCGTTGGTCATCGGCACGAACCGCAGCGGCCGGTCCGACCCTTCCGGCCCGGCGATGATCCCGCACGCCTCGTCCGGATGGTCCGCCCTGGCGTGGGCCACCATCGCCTCCACCAGGTCCGCCCTGATCACCAGCACTGTTGCGACCCTTCCGTGTGCCATGCAGGCCTCGAACCGGTGTTACTCGCCGGTCTCCACGCCCGACAACACGCCAGAATATGCCTGCTATTCCCACCACCGGCAACCCGGGGCCGAACGCGGCCTCCACAACGACCAATCGAACTGCGTCCCCCGCAGCGGGACGGCAGCCCGGCGGACACGACACACCCGAATCACGCGCCTGCACCCGCAGCTGCGGGTGCAGGCGCGTGATTCGGGTGTAGGCGTGCGGCGGACACGCCGAAATACCGACATTCCGGTTGGTTGGGAGCCGGTCGGAGTAGCGTCCGGCGGCGTGCCCGCCGAATCCGGATTCACCCGCCGTGACCTGCTGCGATACACGGAGCTGGCAGGCGCGGCGGCGGCCGCGGCGTGGCTGTTTCCCGCCTCGGCGGCGGCGGGGGCGGCGTACTCGCCCCTGCGGCCTCCCGCGACCCCGCTGGCGGTGCGGTCGATGTACCTGTCTTCCTGGCTGCCGGGCGACACCCTGCCAGGGCGCTGGGCCACGTTCTGGAACGGCAAAACCACCGGACTCACCGGCATCGCCGTCATCGACGGCACTGCGCACCTGTTCGCCGGGGCGCCCGCCGCCCCGTCGCTGCCCGCACTCGAGCAGACCGCCCTCACGGTCACCGCGACCCGGTCGGTCTTCGAGCTGGCAGGCGGGGGCATCAAGCTGACCGTGACCTTCCTGTCTCCGGTGGACCCCGCCAACCTCACTCGGCAGTCCGTGCCGCTGTCCTACGTCAGCCTGCAGGCCGCCAGCCTGGACGGGGCCGAGCACCGCGTCTCGCTGTACGTCGACATCACCGGCGAATGGGCGCACGGCGACCACACCCAGCCGATCGACTGGACCCACCAGATCTGCGGCTCGCAGCATCTGCTCAGCTTCGCGGCCACCAAACAGACGCCGATATCCGAGCACGACGAGCAAGCAGGCTGGGGCACTGTCGTCCTCGCGACCGACAGCGGCGACGGCGTGACGTGGCAGGTCGGTACCGGTGACGCGGTGCGCGGCGCCGCGATCCGCGGCCCGCTGGCCTGCACCGCCTTGGCCGGGCCGCGCCGCATCGACGACAGCTGGCCGGTGTTCGCCGTCCGGCGTGACCTGCCCGTCGTGACCCCGGCTGCCCCGAGCGCGGAAATGGTGCTGAGCATCGGCCACGTCCGCACGCCCGCGGTGCGGTACCTCGGCGCGAGCCTCGACCCGTGGTGGCGCACGAAATGGAACGACTGGCCCGCCATGGTCGACTGGTTCCGCTCCGACTACGCCGCGGCCCGCGAGCACTGCGAGCGCCTCGACGACCGGATCGACGCCGACGCCGCCCGGATCTTCGGCGCCGACAATGCCGTCGGGAGGCAGTACGCGGCGGTCTGTGCGTTGGCGCTGCGCCAGACGCTGGCCGGAACCGAGCTGGTCAATCGGCACGGCGTGCCGTGGGCGATGCTCAAGGAGATCTCCAGCAACGGCAACATGTGCACCGTCGACGTGATCTACCCGGCGATGCCCGCGCTGTTGTACCTGGCGCCGGACTACCTGCGCCTGCTGCTGGAGCCGCTGTTGGACTACGTGGAGGCCGGGCACTGGCCGCGGCCGTTCGCCCCGCACGACCTCGGCGTGCACTACCCGGACGCGACCGGACACAGCGACGGCGGCGGCGAGAACATGCCGATCGAAGAGTCGGCCAACATGCTCATCATGACGGCCGCCGTGGTCGGCAGGCTGTCGCGCGACGCGGGGCGCGACGCCGCTGCGCGGCACTATTCGGTGCTGCGCGGCTGGGCGGACTATCTGGTCGGCCACGCACTGCATCCGGACTTCCAGAACCAGACCGACGATTTCACCGGATTCATCGCTCGCAGCAGCAACCTCGCACTCAAGGGAATCATCGGAATCGGCGCGATGGCGCTGATCGCCCGGGCCGCAGGTCATTCCGACGACGCGACCCGCTACAGCACGACTGCACACAAATACGTCGGCGAGTGGGTGAAGCACTCCAAAGACCCGTCCGGGCAGCATCTCATGCTCGCCTACGGCAAGCCCGGCACGTGGAGCTTGAAGTACAACGGCTTCGCCGACCGGCTGCTGCGGCTCGGCCTCATTCCCGCCGACGTCGCGGCCAAGGAAGCCGCCTGGTACACCGCGCATGCGGGCGCCTACGGCGTCCCGCTCGACCACCGGCACTCCTACACCAAAACCGACTGGCAGCTGTGGGCGGCGGGCTTCCTGCTCGACCACCCTGCCGCCCGCGACCTGTTCATCGACCGCGTCTACCGCTTCGCCGACGCCACCGGGGACCGCGCCCCGTTCACCGACTGGTACGACGTCAACACCGGCGCCCAGCAGGCCACCCCGGACGGCCAGACCCGATTCACCGCCCGCCCCGTCATCGGCGGCGTCTTCGCCGTGCTGGCCCTCGGCAGCACGACCACCGACACGATGTAAACCGCCAGAACGACCCATGAGTTGCATCTGACGCAACTGATGGGTCTTTCTGGAGAAATGCTCAGGCCGACATGGCTTGCAGGAGGGAGTCCTGCATCCAGGTGAGCCAGTGGTAGACGTCGAGGTGGGGGGCGCGGGGGTCGCGCGGGTCGAGCTGGTCGGGAGTCTCGTCGTCCACCTCGAGCATCGTGCCGAGGGTGAGACGGACGTCGTTGAGGGAGGCCAGCCAGGCGTCGGCCTGTTCGGGAGTGAGCACGACGCGGCCGCCGTCCTCGGGCACCGTCTGCAAGACGATCGTGCCCGCGGCGAGCTTGGCGTCGATGATCTCCGGCTCGTGCAGGCTGCGCAGTGCGCCGTTGATGTCGGCGCGCGCCGCGTCCGGCGAATTCTCGTCCGGGCGGTGGAAGTCGGGCAGCAGCCGGGCCAGCGCCGGGTCGATCGGCGCGGCGGAGTCGCCGACGCGCAGGCCGGTGAGCTCTTCCAGGTCGTCGTGGGGCGAGGCCTGCGAACGCTGAGTCAGCAGTCCGCACACCGCCGCGACCAGCGCCCGCAGCACCTGCGCCTCGTGCTCGTCCATCTCGGTGCGGAGTTTCGGTCCGCCGAGCGAGTTCTTCCGGCTCCACATACGCACGTCGCTGTCCGCCTGTCCGTTCAAAGGTGCGGAGTAGAACTTACGTCACAAATGCGACCGGAATCACCGGTCGTCACGCTGCATTGTCGCCCACAGGCCCGCCGCGTGGAGCCGCTGAACGTCGTGCTCCATCTTGTCGCGAGAACCCGACGACACCACCGCTTTGCCTTCCTGATGCACTTTCATCATCAGCTCGGTCGCTTTGGATTTGCTGTAACCGAACAGCTTTTGGAAAATGTAGGTCACGTAGTGCATCAGGTTCACCGGGTCGTCCCAGACCACGGTGACCCACGGCCGGTCCTCTGCCTCGATGACATCGGCGGCGCGATCCGGCGTGACCTGGACGGTTTTCTCCGGCGTGGCCTGCGGCGCCGCCGCCAGCAAGGGACCGACAGCCGACAGCCGAGCCCCCGTCAGGGGCTCTGCCGCCGCAACCGCAGTAGTACCCAACACCATGCAACCAGGGTACGGCGTGACGCATGTTGCACAACCCCGGGGACATTTCCGACCACCGCGGCGCAACTGCTTTCCGGAATGACCTGTGACGTGCGCTGGGCGCACGTCACAGGTCATTCCGGAAGTGCCCTACGCCGGTGAGGCCCTAGAGTGGGCGCGTGGCTGCGCACTATGACGACCGGCCCAGCACGGCGCTGCTGACCGATCAGTACGAATTCACGATGCTGGCCGCGGCGCTCGCCGACGGCACGGCGCAGCGCCGCTGCACCTTCGAGGTCTTCGCCCGCAGGCTCCCCGCGGGCCGCCGCTACGGCATCGTGGCGGGCACCGGGCGGCTGCTGGAAGCGCTGTCGCGCTTCCGGTTCGGGCCGGACGAGCTGTCCGTTCTGCGCGGTTTCCTCGACCCGCGCACCCTGGAGTGGCTCGCGGGCTACCGCTTCACCGGCGACATCGACGGCTACCGCGAAGGCGAGCTGTATTTCCCCGGCTCGCCGATCATGGTGGTCCAGGGCGGATTCGCGGAGTGCGTGCTGCTGGAAACGCTGATCCTGTCGATCTTCAATCACGACAGCGCGATTGCCTCCGCCGCCGCGCGCATGGTGAGTGCGGCCGACAACCGCACCCTGATCGAGATGGGGTCGCGGCGCACTCACGAAAGCGCCGCCCCGGCCGCCGCCCGCGCCGCTTACCTCGCCGGGTTCGACTTCACCTCGAACCTGGAAGCCGCGCGGCGCTACGCGATTCCGTCGGCGGGCACGAGCGCGCACGCCTTCACACTGCTGCACGGCACGGCGGCGGGACCGAACGAGGCCGCCGCGTTCCGCGCCCAGATCGCCGCCCACGGCGTCGGCACCACGCTTCTGGTGGACACCTACGACATCCGGCGCGGCGTCTCGGTGGCCGTCGAAGTGGCGGGCACCGAGTTGGGCGGGGTGCGAATCGATTCCGGCGATCTGGGCGTGCTCGCCCGCCAGGTGCGCGACCAGCTGGACGATCTCGGGGCGACGAAGACCCGCATCGTCGTGTCCGGCGACCTCGACGAGTACGCGATCGCCGCGCTGCGCGCGGAGCCGGTGGACGTCTACGGCGTCGGCACCTCGCTGGTCACCGGGTCCGGCGCGCCGACCGCGGGGATGGTGTACAAACTGGTCGAGGTCGACGGGGTGCCCGTGGCAAAACGCAGCAGTCGCAAAGAGTCCCGCGGCGGATCCAAGCGCGCCGTGCGCCTGGCGCGCAGCAGCGGCACGATCGTCGACGAGGTGGTGTACCCCTCCGGCGGCGCCGGAGACCCGAATAACGACGTGGTGCCCGCCTGGGGCGGCGCGGCGGGCTCCGGAGAGCTGCAACCCCGCCACCTGCTGACCCCGCTGGTCCGCTCGGGAGAGCAGGTGCCCGACCTGCCGGACCTGGAGGCGGCCCGCGCCCTCGTCCGCCAAGGCCTCGTCAGCCTCCCCTGGGAAGGCCTGAAACTCTCCACCGGCGACCCCGCCAGCCCCACCACCTTCGTCCGCTGAAACCCAGGTTCCACCTCTTGTCCAGAATGACCCGTGACGTGCGTTGAACGCACGTCACGGGTCAT
>JABFVX010000130.1 GCA_013362555.1 Mycobacteriaceae bacterium | reverse complement strand
AGGACCGCTGTACGGCGGGTACGGCGGCTGCGGGCACTGCCCTGGCGCGTAATGATGTTGTGGCGGGCCGAAGTTCGGCTGTGGCGGACCGTACCCTCCGGGCGGTTGTGCAGGCGGCTGCGGGCCCGCGGGCGGATCGTGCGGTTGATGGGGTTCGGTCATGTCGGGATTCTCCGTGTCCGGTTTCGTTGCGGCATCCGACTCGACAGCGCGGCCGCTGAAATGTCGGCATCGTCCGCGCGAATTCGACAGCTGCTCGAGATCGGTCGGCAATGAATTCGATGAATGTGAGTCGCCGAGACATCAAATTGCCATAATTCGAAACGCATGCCGTCGACTGATACAAATGTGATCGATGCGGCAACGATGTTTCCGGAGGAAAGCGTTGCCGTTGCGTGCGATCAGTCGTTTACCGACCATTCCGGGACGCCCCGCGGATTGTGCCAATGCAAACCCGCGGGGCGTCCCGGAAGTGCTCAACGGGCGTATTTGCGCTCCACCGCGGCCAGCGCGACGCCGACCGTGCTCCCGGTGCTCTTGCGGCATTCGCCCTCCACCAGGGCGGCGGCAGTGTTGAACCGGGTGTCGAAGTGGCTGCCCGGCCGAACGAGCCGCTTCATCAAGTCGGACTGCTGGGACCGCGGCATGCGGACGAAGGTCGCACAGCTCGTGCTCCCGCTGTACGACACCGGCGACGAGCGGTCGGGCGCAGTGCCACGCGTGTCGAGGGAATCCACGATCCGGGCGATGCGCGTCGACGTCGGGGCGCCCGTGTCGCGGCACTGGCTGTCGACCTTCGAGGTCAAGGTGGCGGGCAGGCTCACCATGGAATGGCTCGGCCGCGCTTTCAGCAAGTCGTCGATCATCAGCCTGCGGGCGCCGATTTTCAGGCCGGAATATTCGGAGCAGGTCACGCTTTCGGCCCCGCCCGGCACCGCGAAGGCGGCCGGTGTCGTCAGCGTTGCGGTTGACAGCGCGCCCCCCACGATCAAGACAGCCGCAATAGATCTTTTCATTCTCGTCCTTTCGATTCGTTGGCGATGCCGGTTCGCCCGGCGCCGTCGTCCTCCCTGCGACGGCTTGTATCAGCCAACCGGATACAGAATCGAAAGTCACCCGCCGCTAATCGAATTTACGATCGCTTGAGATCACTCGAGCGGTGTTGGTCGAACGGCGGATACGTTTACCGCGCCGGGTGCGCCTGGGCCAGCACAGCGCGCACACGATGGCGGTCATCTGCAGGGTGCACAGCACCACCGAGACCAGTTGGATGGTGGTCACCCCGCGAGACTAGGGGAACCTCCTTGCTGGGCAGAGCGTCGGAACCGACGTGTTCAGTAGCATTCGCGACATGCGTGTGGTGGTGTTCGTGGTCGACGGAGTCGCAGACTTCGGCTACGCCGCTCTGATCGAGACGTTCAATATGGCCGACGGCTTGCGCAGCGAGCTGGCGGAACCGCCTGCGCCCTGGCAGGTTCGGACCGTGGGCTTCGGCTCCAGTGTACGATCGGGCAACGGCCACACACTGCGGTCAGTGCCGCTGGACGAGGTGGGCGACGAGTTCGACCTGTTGATCATGCCCGCGGTCAATGTGCTTGGCGCCGATGCGCTGGTAGAGCTCGTGGCCTCGGATCGGGCCCTCCCGGTGCTCGACCGCATCCGGGCCGCTCGGGCGTCGGGCGCGCATCTCGCGGCGGCCTGTACCGGAACCTTCTTCCTGGCTGAAGCGGGTGTCCTGGACGGAATGGCAGCGACCACGAGCTGGTGGCTCGGTCCGGCTTTTCGCCGCAGATATCCGCAGGTCGAGCTGGATGAGAGCCGCACCCTGTGCCGCGGCCGCGACGTGACCACGGCAGGCGCTTCGCTGTCCCACATGGACCTGGCGCTGTGGCTGGTGCATGCGTCGAGCCCGGCGCTGGCTGAGCTGGTCGCGCGGTTCATGGCGGTGGGCAACCGGAGCGAACAAGGCGCCTCCGTTATTCCGGAAGTGATCGCGCGGGGCAATTCGCTGGTGGCCGCGTTCGAGCGTTGGGTGCGGCGGCACGTGTCCCAACCGCTGCACATCGAGGCGGTCGCCCAGCATCTCGGCGTCACCGTCCGCAGTCTGGAACGGGCCACGCAAGCTGAACTGGGCATGTCGCCAAGGGATTTCGCGAACGACATTCGGCTGGAGCGGGCCGCGCAGTTGCTGCGCAGCACCTCGCTCACGGTGGCGGCGGTGGCGTCGCGGGTCGGCTATGCCGACGTTGCAGGCCTGCGCGGCTTGGTGCGCCGCCGGCGTGGCATGACCATCGCCGAGTTGCGCGCTTCCCGCCTGACGTGGTGACAGAGATTCCTGCCGGCGCCGGACGCAACAGACGGTTCGTTCCGGAAGTCCGTATGCACAGATGCGCTCTCAAGCTCATGTAAATTGTGACTGGGCCTGATTGTGGTTGTGTGGCGGGTGAAATATGTATGGATGATGTGTGCGATGGCGCTGGTTCGTGACGGAATGAATCCGGACGCCCATGTCGGCCGGTGACCAGTCGCCGATTCGGCTGTTGGTGGTGGAAGACGACGACGAAGTCGGCGACGCTTTGGTCGACGTCCTGCACGAGCTCGGTTTTCAGGTGGAGCGCAAGGCTCGCGGCGCGGACCTGCTGACGGGCCACAGTCGATACGACGCGGCGGTGCTGGACCTGGGTCTCGCCGACGGCGACGGTCTGCAGGTGCTGGGCAAGCTTCGGGAGATCAGCACGATCCCCGTGGTCGTGCTCAGCGCACGCGACGACGACCGCACCATTGTGCGCGCCCTGCGGGTGGGAGCCGACGACTACCTGGTCAAACCGCCGCGCATCGGTGAGCTTGCGGCCCGGCTGGAAACCGTCACCCGGCGCGCGGCGGCGGCGCCTCCCGACCAGCCCGCAGTGGTGGTCGCCGGGGACGTCCGGATCGACCTGTGCGCCAGGCGGATTCACGTCGGCGGCGAGCCGGTGTCGGTCACCGGGCGGGAATTCGACCTGGTTGCGGCGTTGGTGGAGCGTCCCGGCTCGGCGGTGAGCCGCGAGGTGCTGATGGAGCGGGTGTGGGGCGGCGCCATCGCGGCGGTGTCGCAGTCATTGGACGCGCACATCGCGAACGTGCGGGTCAAACTCGGCCGACCGGACCTGATCAAAACGATCAGGGGCTTCGGCTATCGCTGGGGACACTGAGGGGTTGCGGGTGTGCGTCGGCGACTGTTGGTGATTCTGCTCGTGTTCGCGGCGCTGGCGGTATACGGATTCTCGATTCCGTTGGGAGCCTACAGTCTCACCACCCGGACACAGGAGTTCTGGTTCAGCCGCCACGTCGACGCCGAGTGGTTCGCGGGACTGGCGGAGAAGGCCATGGAAACCGGCAGGCCGGAGACGCTGGTGACCGAGATGCGGCGATACCGCGACCTGTATTCGGACCGGGTGCTCGTGGTCGACGCCAGTGGCGCCGTGTTCGCCAATACCGGTGTCGACACCCGGGATTCCGCGGTTGTCGCGCTGTTGACCGAGGTGCGCAGCAACCGGCACGCGGTGCATCCGCCGCACCGACTGCGTCCGTGGGACCCGGACGTCCTGCGCGTAGCGCACCCGGTCGGGGTGGGCGTGCAGGTCGAGGGCGCGGTCCTGATCGAGGCCTCGACGGTGCACGCCAAGCGCGACATCACCGATCGCATCGCCATTCTGGCGCTGGCCATTTCCTCGGCGCTGCTGCTGTTCACGCTGGTTGCCCTCGGTCTGAGTCGCTGGCTGCTGCGGCCCCTCGCGAAGCTGTCGGATTCTGTGGTCGAGCTGACCCGCAGCCTGCCCACCGCGCCCGGACGGCCCGCGGCCCCCGTCGCGGACCGCCGCTACGACGGGCCGCCGGAAGTGCGTGAGCTGGCGCGCTCGTTCGACGCGATGTCGCAGGCGGTGAGCGACGCCGTCGACGCCCAGCGGCAATTGGTGGCCGACACCGCGCATGCGATCCGGAACCCGCTGGCGGCATTGGCATTTCGACTCGAGTCGTTGAGCCGGGTGATTCCGGACCCGTCGCAGGAATCATTCCGCCGGGCCAACAGGCAGGTGGAGCGGCTTTCCCAGGTGCTCGACGGCCTGTTGAAACTGGCGGTGGCCGAGACCCCGAACTGGCATGAGCCGCAAGCCGACACGGAATGGCCACGGCGGTGCGACCTCACGCGCCTGGTCGAGGAGTCGGTGGAGGAGTGGCATCCGGCCGCGGCCGAGGCGGGCGTGACGCTCGCGGCGTCCGTTCCGGCCGAGAGCGTCGAGGTGGAGGCGCCTGCCGACGCGATCGTGCAGATCCTCGACGTTCTGCTCAGCAATGTGTGCCGGTATGCGGGAACCGGCGTCACGGCGGCGGTGCGAGTGACGGCGGCCGACGGCGACTGTGTGTTGTCCGTCGCCGACAACGGCTCGGGCGTCGCCGCCGCCGAACTCGCCAAGTTGACGAGCCGCTTCTACCGAGGGTCGACGGTCGAGGCCGCCGGCACGGGCCTCGGCCTGGCCATCGCCGCGGCCCTGGCTCCGCGGCACCGGGGCGAGCTGACCGTCGCCGCCTCGCACCCCACCGGGCTGGCGATCACCGTCCGCCTGACCGCTGCCCGCGCGCTCAACCTTCCAGATTGACCCGTGACGTGCGCCTGACGCA
>JABFVX010000066.1 GCA_013362555.1 Mycobacteriaceae bacterium | reverse complement strand
CGGCTGGTCACCAGGGCAGGACGGCGTACTCGTCCTCGGTTGCCGCGGGGTCCCAGACGTAGCCGTAGAGCACGCCGGAGGGACCGTCGTCGGGCAGGGTGGCGAGGTGGACGGTGGCGTGGGCGCCCTGCTCAGGGCTGCGGAAGCCGGAGTTGTGGTTGAGGTCGGTGCTGGTGTAGCCGGGGTTGGCGGCGTTCACTTTGATGCCGGTCTCCCACAGTTCCTTGGCGTACTGCGCGGTGATCATGTTGAGCGCGGACTTGGACGACGGATAGGGGATGCCCGCCATCTGCCACATCGGCCCGGTCCGGTCCATGGTCAGGGCGATGGAGCCGACTTCGCTCGAGACGTTGACGATGCGGGCGGCGGGGGATCTGCGCAGCAGCGGCAGCATGGCATTGGTGACGGCGACGACGCCGAAAACGTTCGTCTCGTACACCGCGCGGAGCCCGTCGAGGTCGGTTGCGCTCGGCTTGCCGAAGCCGCCCGCGATGCCTGCGTTGTTCACCAGGATGTCGAGCCTGCCGAATTCGGCTTCCACCGTCGCGGCCGCGTCCGCGATGGTGGTCGGGTCGGTCACGTCGAGGGGCACGAAGCGGGCGTCGACGTCGTCGTCGCGCAGCGACTTCTCGGCTCGACCCCCGAGGTCGGCGGAGCGGGCGCCCACCAGGACTGTCATGCCGCGCAGGCCGAGGAGGCGGGCCGTCTCGAAGCCGATGCCCTTGTTGGCGCCGGTGACCAGGGCGATGGTGGTGTTCGTCATGGGACCACCATGCAGCCTGCCTGACCTGGCAGGGAGGGTCGACGTACCCTGGTATCCGCGATACCACCGTTCGTCGCTCGAGTAGGTGCCCATGGTCGACCGCAGTGAACTCGCCGCCTTTCTGCGCGGCCGCCGGACCAGGATGGCCCCGGCCGACGTCGGGCTGCCCGGCGGGACGCGCCGTCGCACGCCGGGGCTGCGGCGGCAGGAAGTCGCCGAGTTGGCGGGCATGTCGATCGACTACTACATCCGCCTCGAGCAGGCTCGCGGGCCCAAGCCGTCGCGGCAGGTGTTGTCGGCGCTGGCCCGCGCGCTCATGCTGAGCCTGGACGAGCGGGAGTACCTGTTCCGGGTGGCGGGGGAGAACCCGCCGCCCGCGGTCGGTCCGCGCCGCGAGCTCGAGCCCGGCATCCGCAATATGCTGGCGCTCACCACCGACGTCCCGGCCTACGTGGTGGACGCCGGATACACCGTGCTTGCGTGGAATCCGTTGGCGCGGCATTTCATCGGCGATCTCGAGTCGTTGCCGGACGCGGACCGCAACATGGTCCGCTGGATCTTCCGCAAGGGCGCGCAGAGTCCGGGGTGGGGCGAAGACTCGCTGCGCTTCGCCCGCAGCACCGTCGCGGACCTCCGCGCCGCCTACGGCCGCTATCCCGGCAATCCGCAGCTCTCCGAGCTCGTAACCGAATTGCGCGCCAGCTCAACACTATTCGAGGAAATGTGGGCGGCGCAGGAGGTTGAGGTGCGCCGCGCCACCACGAAGCGGTTCGTCCATCCGGAGGTGGGCCCGCTGGAGTTCGAGTGTCAGGTGCTCCACATCTCCGACAGCGACCAGCGAATGATCGTCTACGTCCCGGAACCGGGGTCGGCCACCGCCAACGCCTTTCGCAGGCTGGCGGTCCTGGAACCCAGCCGCATCCCGTGACCCGATTCGTCGTCGGCATCGCCGGGCCGCCGGGCGCGGGGAAATCGACGCTGGCGCAAGCTATTCGGGATTGGATCAATGCCCAGTCCGGGGCGCACGCCGCGGAGGTCGCGCCGATGGACGGTTTCCATCTCGACAACGCGACGCTGCGGCGGCTCGGCAAGGCGGCCACCAAGGGCGCCGCTGACACGTTCGCCGTGGCGGAATACGTCGCGGCGTTGCGTCGGCTGCGCGACGACCCCGCGCCGACGACGTGGCCTGCGTATGACCGGACGCGGCACGCACCGGCGGCCGACGCCGTCACCTTCGACGCGGAGACCGGGATCGTCATCACCGAAGGCAACTATCTGCTCCTGGACGCGCCGGGATGGGCCGAGGTGCGGCCGCTGCTCGACCTCGCGTACTACCTCGACGCGGATCCGGCGGACTTGGCAGACCGGCTGGTGCGCAGGCACGTCGCGGGCGGCATGGAGTTGGCGGCCGCCCGCCGCAAAGTGGCCGAGAGCGACCTCCGCAATGCTCGTCTGGTCGCCGCGCACCGCGACCGGGCCGACGAGATCATCCAGATTCAAGACCTCCAGAGTGACTCGTGACGTGCGCTCAACGCACGTCACGAGTCATTCTGGAGGCCTTCACACGGGCGCTGCCCGCACCGAGCGGGACGCGGCGAATCCGGCGGCGGCCAGTGTGAGCATGGCCGCGAACGCGAGCTTGCTGGTGGCCGCCGGACCCAGGCTCGCGAGCAGATACCCCGCCGCCAGCGTGCCGAGAGCGCCGCCGCCCTGGGTGACGAGTGATATGGCGCCGATCGCGCGACCGAGGGTCTCCGGCGGGAGCACGTCCACAGCGAAGACTGCCAGCGCCACGTTCGAGGTGACGCCGACGGCGCCGACGCCGCACCAGCACAACGCCAGGACGGACGGATCGGTGCTCACAGCGATCGGCAGGAGCAGCGCCGACCAAACACACAGTGCGCCACGATAAACGGCCACCGCGCCCACGCGGGTGCTCAGCCAGGGCGACGCGGCTGAACCGAGCAGTCCCCCGACGCCCGCCGCGCCGAGCACCATTCCGGCGGTCCACGCCGGCCGGCCCGCGCCGGTGAGGTCGACCAGCATGGCCAGGATGACGACCTGGATGATCAGGTTCGACACGCCGGTGACCGCGGTGGTGAATCGCAGGAACGGCTCGGACCAGGCCACCCGCACGCCTGCCCAGATCCGGGTACTGCCGCCGGTGTCGGGCCCGGGTTCGGTCGGGCGCCGCGCGGCGAACTCGCCGCGCATCGTCGAGAGGGTCGCGAGACAGAACAGGTACGAGACCGCGTTCGCGGCGAAGGGGAACCACCGGGCCAGTCCATACCCGGCGGCCCCGCTCGCACGACCGATCAGGATCGCGATGGGCTGCTCGGCCTCGAGGAACGCGAACGCCGCGGCACGTTGCCGGGCGGTGACGACGTCGCGGACGGCGGCGAGTTCGCACACGCCGAAGAACGCGTAGGCACTGCCCTCGAGAAACGCAGTGATACAGAGCAATACGCCGATTCGCGGCGGCGTTGCGAGGACGATGGCGGCGGCCAGGCCCGTGGCGGCCAACCCGACCAGCTGGCAGGTCAGCAGCGTCCGTCGCCGATTCCAGCGGTCCGCGACGACGCCCGCCGGAATCGGAAAGAGCAAGCTCGGCAGCACCATCGAGAACCCGACCCACCCCGCCATCGGAGCGGAATCGGCAACCGTCAGTACGAGAAGCGGATACGCGATCCGAACGTTGTGGAAGCCGACGAACGACGCCGCATTGCCAGTCCAGAGCAGCATGAAATCGCGATTGGCGAGGACTCCCGACTCAGCCAACCGCGGCCTGGCCCGTCAGCCAGCGCACCAATTCGACCACCGAATACTCGCCCCGAGCGGTCGCCGCCTGGTACAGGTACGCGACCACCTCCGGGCGAGCGTGCAGCACGGCGAAATCGGTCTCCGGGTACAGCGTCGGCAGGGCCAACGCTAGTCCCGCCCACGGCTGTGGGCGGGCAGCGTCGGCGCGCAGATCGTGCGTGTACAGCGCCACCGCACGGGCAGCGTCGCCCGCCGCGAGTGCCCCGTCGCCGGACTCCGGATCAGCACAGGACTGGGCGTCGTCCAGCTGCCGCAGAGCCAGTTGCAGCGGCAGGCGGTGGTAGCTGTCGGGCAGCAGCTCCTGGTCGGCCGGATGGGAGGTCGGCAGTACCGCAGGCGCCGCACTGCCGGCGGCCCAGTGACCGGCAAACTCGGCGATTCCGGCCGGATCCGGACGCGCGTTGCGCACGCGCCAGTAGACGCGATGGGCTGTCGCGACGTCGGCCACACTGCGCCGCGCTCGCGCCGGGACGTCGTCGTCGCGCCACGCCCGCATGCCCGCGCGCAGTGTCGCCATGAACCGTTCGCCGTCGGCGGTCAGCAGGCCGGACGCCAATGCCTCGGCAATCGCCGATTCCACTTGGACACGCCAATATTCGTAGTCCGCGTGGGCCGACATCGGCTGGTGGTAGTCGGTGCGGTGCACGCGCCAGAACTCGGCCACGCCGAAGAACGAGTAGATTCCGTGCAACAGCGCCATAATCGGTCGCGGATCGTCGCGCCACGGCGCGTAGAAGCGACACGTCCGGTCCGGCTCCACCAGCGTGGTCTGGCTGGTGATCAGGTCGAACTTGTTGTGCTGGAACTCGTGGACCAGGGTGAGCGCCAGCTGGCTCGAATCGGCTGGCGCGCTGGAGAATACGCAACCGAAGCTGCTGTTCGCGGTGCTGCTGGCGCTCAACAGCATCGGCTGCACGGTCAACGGCACGATCGTGCGCAGACCCGCCCGCATCGGCTCGAAGTACCGGGGCAGGTCCCGCTCCAGCAGCGCCGACGCCGCGGCGAAGTTCGCCTGCCACCCTGCGGCTTCCGCTTGGGTGAGCCGCGGCAGGCGCTCCGTTTGCCCGCGGACGACGAAGGGCTCGCTGAAGTCGCGAAACGGGTCGAGATCGTCG
>JABFVX010000433.1 GCA_013362555.1 Mycobacteriaceae bacterium | reverse complement strand
GCCACCCACTCGAAGGCCCGCACCTGCACGCCGATCCGATGGACGGGGTGCTTGCCGGGATGGCGGCCAACGACTTCTACCATCGTGCAGGCTCGGACAGGCGGGTGGCCGCCATTCCGACGGCGATCGGCAAGAACGGCCTCGCTCCGGCGGAGTTGGCGCGGACGGCAGGCGGTCGGCTGGAATACTTCGGCGAGGGTGCCACGGGCTTGGCGGCAATAGGCCGCAGGCTCCTCGGCGCGGACGAAACCCAGCCGGTCCAGGACGTCGACGAGCCGACGCGACTCGCCAACGCCGAGCGCGGCATGATCGTGGTCAAGACCGCCGTCGGCGACTCAGCGCCAACGCCCGTCGAGGCGTACTTCGTCGCGAACCAGGGTGGCGAGCTGGTGCTGTTCGACTACGGCGGCCGGTTCATCGGCGAGTTCGATCCGGACCGAACGAGCTTGCCCGACAAGGTGGCTCCGGACGCCCACGTGTACGGCATAGAGTTCGACGCCGACGGCACACCGGTCATGCCGATTGACACAAGGGCCGCGACCGGCGCACCGGATATGGCGGACCGGACGCGGATGCTGCGCACCGTCTGCGTGGACGACGACACGTTCCGAATCGACTCCGGCGGCGCCGCGCAACGCGCGCTGCTGGAGGATCCGCGCCTGCAATCCGCTGTCGAGGACAGCCTCCGGCTGCCAGACGGCAGTTACCGCGTTTTCGCTGATCCCTCGACACACCCTTACGGACAGTTGATTAATGGCCACGGGCCGAGCAGCCACCCAGGGCGCACCAGGAACTGCCTCGATTGCGCACTTGCGGGGCTGTCGAGCTTCCAGGGCGTGCCCGAGGTCGCCATTCCGGTGCCATTCGAGGTGGGGCCGGACGGAGAGTTGGGATCGATCGAGCTCAGAACGCGGGCAGGCACCCTCACCAGGTCCACTCGCGGTCTCGCGTGGCTGGGCGGGCGGTTCGAGCGCACCATGCTCGACGCTCCGCTCGATCTGGCCGGAAATCGACAGTCGGCGGCCGACGCCTATGGGCGCCTCGGCGAACGGCTCCTCGCATCGGGACCGGGATCGGCGGCCCTGGTCTCGGTCGACTGGATGCAGCTCGACTACTACGGCAAACCCGCCCTCCAGGACGGACAGGTGGTGCCGTGTGCAACCAACAAAGGTCACGCGTTTCTCGTCGTCTATCCGCGCGGTGCGACGGGACCGGTGTGGTGGGATCCGCAGGTTTGCGGGACCTGGACGAAACTCCCTTACCAGTATGTGAACAATACGTTCACGATGCAGTATCTGTTCGTCCCGGCGCCTGGCAGCGAACCGGACCTGCGACCGCGCGGGTTGCCGATGTACCGCAACACATATGGCACCGCCGATGCTGGGGTGAGTGCCCATCTCGCTCACAACGATGTCCTGCAACTGCGGATGTGGCCGAACGCCCAAACGCCGTCGAGGGCGGCGATGTTCGACGAGGTGATGGCGGAGTTCGGCGCCGAAGCGAACTCGGTCTACTTTCGGCTGCACTCGACCATCGATCCGGATGAACTGGCCGCGTTCACTGCGGCCGCATCGGAGAGCTCACACGACCACGCCGCCTGGCAGACCGAGTACGGGCGCCTGGCTGCCGAACGGGGCTTCACGTCGCTCGTGCGCTCACATGTCATTGGGCTGGGCAGTCCGGACGCTGTGGTCGATTTGGAGTTCTCGCGCGCCGCCGATCCGCACGCTCGGACCGCGGGGAGCCGGGTCCACACCGAAGGCACTGACGTCGGCGAGAGTCCGCTACAGTCCGCCCACGGGCCGCCGATACGAGGCCCGCGACGCTACACCAACGACTACGGCGCCGGCGTCGCCGGCGTCGATGCGTGGCTCGACGACGACGGTGGCCTGCATCTACGCATGGAGTCCACCGACGACACCCCATCCGATTGGGGCATGCTCGATGACGTCATGGCGGCGTTGGGCGGGCATGTCACCTCGATCCACGCGCGATTGCGCAGCGACAACAATGCCGATCGCATCACGGGGTTCATGTCCGCGACAACCGACCAGGCCATCATGGACGCCGCAGCCGTGAGCCGCATCGGCACGCTGGCGCAGCAGCGAGGCTTCACCGACGTGGAGATAGTCAGGGTCGACACCTTCGACAACGGAAAGGTGTCGACGGCGGAAGTCAGATTCGTGATACCCGAGCAGATCGACCGATATGTCGAGTCGTGGACCGATGCCGAAACCGGCAGCCTCTCCTACGCGGACAAATACGGGCAGCTGGGTTATGGGATAGACGCGATGGTGAGTCCCGATGGTGTCCTCGCGCTGGCTGTGCGGGCAGGCAGCCAAACCCCGCCGGGCCGATCGATGTTTCACGACCTCATGACCGCCGTCGGTCACAAGGTGACCGCGATCAACGGATCCTGGACGACAGGCGGATTCGGCGTCTTCACCGACAACCTCGACACCTTCAACGCCGCGCTGCAGGACCTGTGGCTGTCACCTCGCGAAGCCGCACTGCACACGTTCACCGGCAAGCTGGCGACCGAATTCGGATACACCCATGTCACTTTCATGCTGGGACCAGGAACCGGTGAGGATGCGCAAATCGTCCCCGTCTTCACCAAACCCGGACACGAGGCCGCCGCGTACACCGAAGGTCACAGCCGGGCGGCCGAGCTCGTGGCCGGTTACCACCGAAACGAGCAGCCCGAGTTGGCCGATGCCCAGTACGTCGCAAGATCCTTGCGCTTCATGGTCGCGCAAGACATCCACTACCTCCGAGATCGCTTGCCGCCCATACCGTCACAACGGCCGTCCGACTCTGTACTCGCGGAGGAGGTCGAAGTCTACGCCGCAAGCCTTGCGCACGTGCGGGCGCTGCGGTTGGCAGCCGCCGATGTCCATCGCCTGCACCGCATCATGGAGCACCCGTCCGACGCGGCCGAAATCGAGGAGCGGATACACGCGGTCGAAGTGGCCCTGGACGAGCTGTCCCGAACGCCCGATGTGTGGGCGACACTGCGTGCTGTGCAGGAACGCCTAGCCGTGGTGGCCGATTCACTGCGAACGCTACTGCCGAGGTCGCTGCGCTCGGTCGCCTCGCCGTAGTCCGCAGCCACCGCCGCAAGTCCAGAACGACCCGTGACGTGCGCTCAACGCAACTCATGGGTCGTTCTGGAGTGACGTGGGACGGGCACTATTCTCGGGCTCCGTGTATTCTGCGGAACTCGAGGCTGCTCGGCGGGTGGCGGCGGCATTGCGAGAGGTCGGCTACACGCCTGAGGGCTGTGCGGCGGCCCTCGGGCCGGTGGCGTGGGCGGCCCTGGCGCGCGCGGAGGTCGCCGCGGCGCTGCGCGCCACTCGCGACGGGCCGCCGTTGGCCGCGGTGATTCGGCTGTTCCTCCTGCGGGCCGAGGTGCCGCGCGATGAGCTCGACCGGGTGCTGCCGATTGCCGACGCGCAGCGGTTGGGCCTGGTGGAGCGAGCCGACGGCGTCCTGCGGGCGCTGGCGGACATCCGGCCATACGGAGCGGGGCTGTTCGTGGTCTCCGACGTCGGGACGGCGATCGGCGGTGCGACGTCGCACGCCGGCCGGGCGGCGGGGATCAGTCGCCGCGACGTGGTGCTCGGCGCGGGCGGCGCGTCGGAGACGCTGGCCGGGATCACCGTGCGCCGCCAGGTCGGCGCGGCCCTGGACTTGGGCGCGGGGTGCGGCGTGCAGGCGCTGCGCGCCGCCGCGCACGCGGACCGTGTCGTCGCGACCGACCTGAATCCGCGAGCCGTGCGGTTCACCGCGCTCAGCGCGGCCCTATCCGGCGTCGACAACGTGGCGACCCGGACGGGCAGCCTTTTCGAACCGGTGGCGGGCCTGCGGTTCGACCTCATCGTGTCGAACCCGCCGTTCGTCATCTCGCCGGGGGAGCGCTTCACCTACCGCGACGGCGGGTTGAGCGGCGACGAGCTGTGTCGTCGGGTGGTGGCGGGCGCGGCGGAGCACCTCGCCGAGGGCGGACACGCCCACATTCTGGCGAACTGGCTGCATCTGCGCGGCGAGGACTGGGCCGAGCGGGTCGCGGGCTGGCTGGCGCCAACCGGCTGCGACGCCTGGGCGGTGCAGCGAGACGTCCAGGATCCGGCGCAGTACGCCGAGCTGTGGCTGCGCGACGGCGGCGACCACCGGCGTGCCGACTACCCTGAACGCTACGACAGCTGGCTTGCGGCTTTCGAAGACGCCGGGGTGGCGGCGGTCGGCTTCGGCTGGATCAGCCTGCACAAGTCGGGAGCGACGGAACCCGTTGTGCGGATCGAGGATTGGCCGCACGCTGTCGAGCAGCCGCTCGGTCCTGCCATCGAATCCTGGTTCGGGCGCGCGGACTACCTGCGCCGCACCGGCGACGACGCCCTGTTGCGGACGCACTTCGCCCTGGCGGGCGACGTGACTCAAGAGCAGCACATCGTGCTGCGGCAGGCAGGCGGCCTGCGCCGCGCCGTGTCCGCCGACACGATCTCGGCCGCCCTGGCGGGAGCGTGTGACGGCGCCTTGAGCGCCGAGGCCATCGGCGCGGCCCTCGCCGAGGTCCTCGAACTCGACCCCGCTGCCGTCCGCGCGGACGTCGTCGCCGCCCTGCGCGCCTTCGTCGCGGACGGTCTCCTGCACCCCGTCGATTCCTGAATGACCCGTGACGTGCGCCTGGCGCACGTCAC
>JABFVX010000524.1 GCA_013362555.1 Mycobacteriaceae bacterium | reverse complement strand
CGCGCGGCCCGCAAGGAACTGACTCGGCTGGAACGCGCCATCGACAAGCTCGCCGAGCGCGAACAGCAGCTGCACGTCGCCCTGGCCGAAGCGGCCACCACCCCGGACGCCCTGGTCGAGCTCGGCCGCGAGCTCGACCGCCTGCTGGCGGAAAAAGACGACGCCGAAACCCGCTGGATGGAATTGGCCGCCGAACACGACGGCTGACAGATTCTCCACAATGACCCACGACGTGCGTCTCCGCGCTGCGAGACGGCGGCCCGAGGAGGCGGTGTGCGTAACACCGCCGGGCCTCGCGAGCAGCGCCATGTGACAACGCACGCCGTGGGTCATTGCGGAGGGTCGGCATGCGGGGAGCCTGGGGATGTTCGACAATGTGAGCGGTAATCTACACTTCGCTATCACCGAAGGGATGGATGGGGAGTTCGTGAGCCAGATCGCGCAGTTCGCCTCATCGCATCACGCGCTGGTGATCGAGCTGATCACCTTTCCTCTCTTCACCGGAATCGTCGGGTACGTCACCAACTGGACCGGCGTTCTGATGTTGTTCGAGCCCATCCGCTTTCATGGATTCCGGGTGCCCGGGCTGACTTATCTCTATCCGTATTTTCCGCGCCGCGTCCAAGTGCTGCCGCTGTTCACCACCGACGGCAGGGTCGGCTGGCAGGGCATGGTCCCGTCCCGCGCGGAGAAGATGGCCAGCATCGCGGTGGACAAGTGCATCGCCAAGCTCGGCAGCATGGGCGACTTCTATCGCGAACTGGATCCGGACAGCATCGCCGAGGAGGTCGCGGCGCTGGCCAGGCCGCAGGTACCGGCCATGGTCGAGCGGGTCATGGTGCGGCAGAACCCGCGGCTGTGGATCAACCTGCCCGGATTCGCCAAGGACTTCGTCTACCGCAGGGTGGCCGACGAGCTGCCGGCCAACGCGCACGCCATCACCAAGACCATCGGCGAGCACGTCGAGGAGCTCATCGACGCGAAGTGGATGGTGATCCGGCACCTCACCGAGAACCCGCGGGTGCTCAACCAAGTGTTCCGCGAGGCCGCCGCCAAGGAGCTGCGGTTCATGATCAACTTCGGCGCGTACTTCGGCGCTCCGGCCGGACTGTTGCTGGTGGCGGCCACCAAGCTGCTGCCGTTCTGGTGGACGGTGATACTCGGCGGCGTCATCATCGGGTACACGGTCAATTGGATCGGCGTGAACATGATCTATTGGCCGCTGCGCTCGAAGTGGTGGGTGCCGTGGGGGCGCGGGCTGATGCTCAAGCGCCGCGACGAGATCATCGACGCCTACGCCGACCTGATCGCCGACCAGGTCATCACCACCGAGAACATCGCCAAGGAACTGTTGATCGGGCCGCGCTCGGACCGCACCGCGCAGATGCTGGAGACGGTCATGCGCGACGCCGTCGACCGGGCGGTGGGCCGGGCCAAGCTGCTGGTGCGGTTTTCGCTCGGGGCCACCGAGTACGACCGGCTGCAGACCGAGCTCGCGCCGGAGGCGCTGAACCTGACTACGGGTGTGCTCGCCGACGAGGAGTTCGTGGCGAAGCAGGCGGGCAAGATTCGCGAGTTCTGCAATAGGCAGATGCACGAGCTCAGCCTGGAGGAATTCGTCGACCTGCTCCGCTCGGCGACCAAACAGGACGAATGGCTGCTGTTCGTCCACGGCGCGGTATTAGGTTGATTTGGTGCGTTGGTCCATCTAGCGGTATTCGGAGTGTGAGACGTGGCGGATGACGGCGAGGTCGAGGTGCACCAGGATCGCAAACCTGTGGAGATCAGCCCGGAGGCGAAGCTGATCCGCGGTGCGTTCCGCGTGGCCGGGTTCGCCGTCGGGTCAGTCGTGCGCAGCGCCGAATTCGCGGTCGGCACCACCTTGGAGGTGGGCAAGCAGATAGCCCAGGTGGCCCTCGACGGCGAATCCCAGGCCGACTTGGTCGATTTCGCCGGGGAGCGGCTGCGTTCGCTGGCCCGCAACGTGCTCGGCGTCGACGAGCAGCCGGTGCGCGAGGTTGTCAGCTACGTCCCGGTGGGCGGGGCCGGCGGCGCAGGCCCGCGGGGCGCCTCCGCCGCCGACTTGCGCCGCCGCGGCGACGAGCTGCTCGCGATCTCGGCCGACGTCTACTACAGCGACGACGTGCACCCCGCCTTCAGCGCGATCCTGGACCAGCTCGCCCCCGACGAGGCCCGCATGCTGCGCTTCCTGGCCGAGCGCGGCGAGCAGCCGATCGTGGACGTGCGCACCAACCGCCCGCTGGGCATCGGCTCGGAGCTCGTCGCCGACGACCTCACCTCGGTCCCGGCCGAAGCCGGTGTGCGCCATACGAACCGGGGCCACACCTACCTCATCAACCTGAAGCGACTGGGCTTGGTCCAGGTGCTGCCGGACCCGGTGCTGCTGAGCCGCTACCAGGTCCTGGAAGTCCAGCCCATCGTCGCCGACGCCCTCGACCGGGCGGGCCGCAGCCCCAAGATCCTGCGCAAGAGCCTGCGTCTCACCGAGTTCGGCACGGAGTTCTGCCGCACCTGTTTCACGCTGCCGTGATTTCCGCTCCTCCAGAATGACCCGTGACGTGCGCTCGACGCACGCCATGGGTCATTCCGGACGTCAGTCCGTGGCGGCGACCAGGGGGGCGAGGGTGAGGTCGGGGAGTTCCTTGGCGATGTACTGGTAGCGCCACTTGTCGCTGAACAGGGCCAGCAGCACGCCGTCGGTGCGGGTGAAGACCTCGACCCCGCGCTGGCGGCCCAGCTCGGGGCCCGACGCGGCGTCGGTGCGGCGGGCCACGGTGTAGCCGAGCGGCTCCAGCCGGGTCTCCACGTTGAACTCCGTTCTCATCCGCGCGGTGACCACTTCGAACTGCATCGGGCCGACGGCAGCCAGCACCGGCGCGGCGTCCCCGCGAATGTCGTTGCGCAGCACCTGGACTACGCCCTCCGAGTCCAGCTGGTCGATGGCGCGGCGGAACTGCTTGTACTTGCCCGCGCTCTCGGCCCGCAGGACCGCGAAATGCTCCGGCGCGAACGACGGGATGGGCGGGAACTCGACCTTCTTGTCCGAGAACAGCGTGTGGCCCGGAGCGAGCGCGGTCGCGTTGACCAGGCCGACCACATCGCCCGGATACGCGGTGTCGACGGTGCTGCGCTCGCGGCCGAAGACCGTCAGCGCGTATTTGGTCGCGAACGGCTTGCCGGTCTGCGCGTGCGTGACCACCATGCCGCGCTCGAACTCGCCGGACACGATCCGCATGAACGCGAGCCGGTCGCGGTGCGCCGCGTCCATCCCGGCCTGCACCTTGAACACGACCGCGCTGAACGGTGCGGTGACGTCGCGGGCGGCGCCGCCGACGACGGCGCGCGGGCCCGGCGGCGGCGCAAGCGCCACGAGGGTCTCCAGCAGCTGCCGCACGCCGAAATTGAGCATGGCGGAGGCGTAAATCACTGGCGAGGTGGTCCCCGCCAGGAAGAGCTCCTGGTCGTGGTCCTGGCCGCTGGCCGAGAGCAGCTCGCTCTCCTCGACGGCCGCGGCCCACGTGTCGCCTTCCCGCTCGGCCGCCGCCTCCGGGCTCAGCGACTCCTCCGGGGCGATGGTCGCGCCGCCCGCGGTGCGGGTGAAGTGAACGTATTCCTCGGGTTCGCCGTCTTCGCCGCGACGCAGCAGACCGCGGAAGTCGCCCGCGATGCCGACCGGAAGGAACAGCGGCGTCGGGGTGAGTCCGATCCGCTCCTGAATCTCGTCGAGCAGCTCCAGCGGTTCCTGGCCGGGCCGGTCCCATTTGTTGATCACGGTGATGACCGGAATGCCGCGGTGCTTGCACACCTGGAACAGCTTCAGCGTCTGCGGTTCCAGCCCCTTCGCGGCGTCGATCAGCATGACCGCGGCGTCGACGGCGGTCAGCACTCGGTACGTGTCTTCGGAGAAGTCCGAGTGGCCGGGGGTGTCGACGAGATTGATCACGCAGTCCGCGTAGTCGAACTGGAGCGCGGTAGAGGAGACCGAGATTCCGCGGGCCTTCTCCATCTCCATCCAGTCCGACACCGTCGACTTGCGGCCCGCCTTCCCGTGGATCGCGCCCGCCTCGGAGATCACCTTCGCGTGCAGCGCCAACGCTTCGGTCAGCGTCGACTTGCCCGCGTCCGGATGCGAGATGACCGCGAAAGTCCGTCGCCGCGCTGCTTCGGCGCCCACCGACGGGGCAGGGCTGGTCACGTCAAAACCTCCGACAGATGCCGACCGTGTGCAAGGAACCCACTCACGCTACCCGCCGATACCGCGGCTCTTCGCCGCACACCCGGCCCGCGGGCGCCCCTCCGGCCAGGAAATACTTCCAGAATGACCCGTGACGTGCGCCCAGCGCACGTCACGGGTCATTCTGGAGGCACTCAGGCGGGGTGGACCGAGTTCTGGGCGGCCTCGAGGCCGACGCGCATCAGCAGTTCCAGCAGAACCGGCAGGTCCTTGCGTTCCGCGGTTCCGAATGGCTTGAGGACGAAATCGGCCGGGTCCTGGCGGCCGGGCGGGCGGCCGATGCCGAAGCGGACCCGCAGGTAGTCCTTGGTGGTCAGCGCCTGGGAGATCGAGCGCAGCCCGTTGTGCCCGCCTTCGCCGCCGCCGCGTTTGAGCCGCAGCACTCCGAGGTCGAGATCGAGTTCGTCGTGGTTGACGTTGATCCGGTCGGGCGGGACGGAGAAGAACTTCGCCAGCGCCTCATCC
>JABFVX010000037.1 GCA_013362555.1 Mycobacteriaceae bacterium | reverse complement strand
CGGGCCGGTTGGTATTTGTCCCGGCTATCGCATTATCCGGTGTCCGACGCGAAAGGGAGACAATGCACCAGATCGTCAGAAGTACGGCCGCGGCCGCGGCGGCCGTGGCGGCGGCGCTGTTCGCCGTCGGGTGTGAGCACGCCGAGAACGCGGCGAGCACCGCCGGTTCGGCCGCCGCGTCGATGGGCGGCGGCGCGACCTCGGCCGCCCAAACCATGGGCTCTGCGGCCGGTTCGGCCGCGAATTCGCTCAAGGACAAGCTCGGGATGGGCGGTACCGAGCAGATCAAGACGCCGAACGGCGAGATCTCTGTCGCGGGCCCGATCGGGGCCAAGTACGAGGAGCTCGGCGGCCAGAACGGCGCGCTCGGCCTGCCCAAGAGCGGCGCGCAGGAGGGCCCGAACGGCGGCAAGTTCCAGGAGTTCGACGGCGGCGCGATCTACTGGAGTCCGACCACCGGAGCGCACAACATCTGGGGCGACATCCGCACCACCTGGCAGGACCACGGCGGCGCGGCCGGTGCGCTCGGCTACCCCACCACCGACGAGAAGGACGCCGCCAACGGCGGCAAGGAAGCCCAGTTCACCGGCGGCAAGATCACCTGGATGGACGGCCACTCCACCGTCACCACCCACTGATCCTTGTGTCCAGAATGACCCATGATGTGCGTTTGCGCTGCGAGACGGCGGCCCGAGGAGGCAGCGTGCGTCACACCGCAGGGCCTCGCGAGCAGCGCTATTGAACACCGCTGCGAGACGGCGGCCCGAGGAGGCAGCGTGCGTCACACCGCAGGGCCTCGCGAGCAGCGCATTCGATACCGCACGTCATGGGTCATTCTGGAGGGTCTGATCACAGGTAGGGCTTGGTGATCATTTCGATGCCGTGGCCCGCCGGGTCGCGGAAGTAGACGCCGCGGCCGCCGTGCTCGTCGTTCACGGCGCCGGGGCGGGTGAAGAACGGGTCGGCCGCGTGCTCGATTCCGCGGTCGCACAGCTTGGCGTAGGCCCGGTCGAACAAGTCGTCGTCGACCAGGAAGGCGTAGTGCTGCATTTGGATCTCCACCGGTGGTTCGGCGAATTGCAGCAGCACCCCGTCCGCGCAGAGCAGGTTGGCGAACACTCCCCACGAGGGGGCGTCGGCGAACTCGAAAATATCTCGGAAGAACGCCGCGGATTCATTGCGGTCTTTGGCGGCGATGATGGTGTGATTGAAGCGTGCGGGCATGGATTGTCCTGTCGTGGTTGATCTTTGGATGTGCGTGATCATCACGACGAAGGCGGGGCGCGCGCCGGCGCGCATCCGGGGCTCAGCGGCGCACCGGGTCACCAATCCGTGCGTGGCACAAGGCCGTCCCGGTAGTCATCGCCGACGAGCATACCCGGTGACCGTTCACAGCGGAACTCGAGCTTGGTGATGCGCGTGATGCATTAGGTTGGGTTGGTGCACAACCATAAGACCGATCGTGATCTGCTCGACGCCTTGTCCTTCGAGGTCGAGCTCAATGTCCGGCGCCATGTCGCCGAGGCGGCGCAGTGGCAGCCGCACGACCTGGTGCCCTGGTCCGACGGCCGAAACTTCGCGTTCCTCGGCGGCGAGGACTGGACGCCGGAACAGTCGAAGCTGGACGAGTCCACCAAGCTGGCGCTCACCGTCAGCCTGCTTCTCGCCGACAATCTGCCCGCCTACCACCGCGAGCTCGCCGCCTACCTGCTGCGCGAGCCGTGGTTCGGCTGGGTCGGCCGGTGGACCGCCGAAGAGAACCGGCACGCGATCGTGATCCGCAACTACCTGATGGCAACCCGCGCGGTCGACCCGGTGGAACTGGAGCGGGTCCGCATGGCGCACATGACCGCGGGCCTGGCCAAACCCGCGATGGGGCTGCTCGAGATCCTGGTCGAGGCCGCGTTCGACGAGACCGCCTCCGCGGTCCTGCACCGCAACATCGCCGCCGCCACCTCCGACCCGGCCGTCGCCGCGATCTGCGAGCGCATCGCCGCGGACGACGAGTTGCAGGCGGTGTTCTTCGCGAACCTGGTGACCGGCGCGTTCGAGGTCGCCCCGGACCAAGCCCTGCAGGCCATCGCGGACCGCGTCGCGGGCTGGCGGATGCCCACGGTGGAGCTGCCCGGCCGCGACAGCGCCGCCGAACTCGCCGCCGCGGGCCTCTACGCCCCGGAGCGCACCTCCGAGCTGGTCTTCGCCCCGCTGCTGCACCGCTGGCGCGTCGCCGACCGCACCGCCGCCGTCTAGCGGAGCCCCGAGCAGACGCACCCTTTTTGGCCAGACGCACCGGAAATAGCGAGCTATTTCCGGTGCGTCTGGCCAAAAAGGGTGCGTCTGGGTTCACACTTGGTTGACCTCGAGAGTGGTTCAGGTTGCAGGGTGGGTGTATGCACGCGATACGGCAATACGAATTCGGTCCGGCGGAAAACCTTCGTTATGAAGAGGTTCCGGATCTTGCGCCCGGTGCGGGGCAGGTTCGCGTCGCGGTTGCGGCGGCGGGTGTGCACCTGGTCGACACCTCCATCCGGCAAGGGCAGACGGGCGGGCCGTTTCCGCTGCCCGCACTGCCGATGACGCCGGGACGCGAGGTTGCCGGGGTGGTGGACGCGGTGGGGGCCGAGGTGTCCGCGGAGTGGATCGGGAAGCGGGTTGTCGCGCATCTCGGCCAGGCCAGCGGCGGCTATGCCGAGCAGGCCCTCGCCGCCGCGGCATCGTTGCACGAGCTGCCTGCCGGGGTGTCGGCGCAGGCCGCGGTGGCGGCCATCGGCACCGGCCGCACCGCGATGGGCATCCTGGAGACCGCACAACTCACCGCGGACGATGTCGTGGTGATCACCGCGGCCGCGGGCGGGCTCGGCGCGCTGTTGGTGCAGGCGGCCCGCAACGTCGGTGCGATTGTGGCGGGAGTCGCGGGCGGTGTGACAAAGGTCGCGCTCGTGCGGGAGCTCGGCGCCGACATCGCGGTGGACTACACCGCGCCGGACTGGGCCGAGCAGGTGCGCACCGCGCTCGCCGGCCGTGCTGCGACGGTGGCGCTCGACGGCGTGGGCGGCGAATCCGGCCGGGCCGCACTGGAACTGCTCGGCAGCGGCGGCCGCCTGGTGCTGTTCGGGTTCTCGGCGGGCGCCCCGGTGGAGTTGTCGGCGGGCGATCTGTTCCGCTTCGGCATCTCCGCCACCGCCGCCGTCGGAGCTCGCCTGCTGCAACGCCCCGGCGGCCTGCGCGAATTGGAGATACGGGCTCTCACGGAAGTAGCGTCCGGCCGCCTCACGCCATTGGTCAACCCGCCGTTTTCCTTGAAGGACGCCGCAACCGCACACACCGCCCTGACCACCCGAGCCACCGTCGGCAAGGTTGTCCTGACGCCGTAGCCCAGGTGTTCGTTCTTCCAGAATGACCCGTGGTGTGCGTTCAGCGCACGTCACGGGTCATTCTGGAATTTGGTTGGCTGACTCGTTGGTGAGTCGTCGGCAAGGTCGTTCTGACGCCGAAGCTCGGGTGTTCGTTCTTCCAGAATGACCCGTGGTGTGCGTTCAGCGCACGTCACGGGTCATTCTGGAAGATCTGTTCAGTGTTTGTGGCGGCCTTTTTTGTGGTGGCTGTCGGTTTCCCATTCGTAGCCGGGTGCGCCGCGTTTGCAGTAGCTGTCGCTGACTTTGGTGTCGGTGGCGTCGTGTTCGCACCAGCGCTTCTTGCCGCAGCCGCAGCCGGTGAGGCTCACGGCGACGGCGACGGCCAGGATCGCGGTGGTGGCGCGGCGGTATCGCTGCCGTCGCCGATGGTCCCCATCATGCATCGGGCGATGCTAACAGGGCCTGTAGCTCGTCCACGGCCCGAACGAGTTCTTCGGCGAAGGCGTGCATTTGGTCGCCCACTTGCCGCGGAGTGCTCAGGTAGATGTTGAAGCGGTCCGGCAGCAGCACGTAGCCGACGCCGATACAGCGGACGCTGGTCATGCCGAAGCCGAAGAACTGGATGTTGACCGACGGCGCCGAGCTCGTGCTCAGGTAGTCGTCGCGGGTCACCGTCCAGCCCGGGGTGTCGTAGAGGGTGAGCGGTGCGGCGGCCCCGAGCTCGGCCCCCTTGCGTCGCTGGATGAACTGCAGCTCCCACAGGTGTTGTTCCGGAGCGAGGCCGGCCTGGCAGTCCTTGGCTCGCGCGACGTGAGCGTCGGCGGCGGCGCGCAGGGCCCGCCGCCGGGCGGGAGCGTCCAACTCGGGATTCTCCATGGCGTCCGCGAACGCCAGCACCTCCGGGGTGACCACCCGCATCGCCTCGGTGCGCCCGTGATGGAACTGCCGGGTGGAGATCGATTCGTAGGTGGCGCCGACGAAGCCCTTCGAGCGGCGGTGCGCGAGCTGATACGCCAACTGCACCAGCGCGTCCGGGGAGATTTTCAGCTCCTTGGCGCGGCTGGAGCCGAAGGGGAACGACAGGGTGGTGGTCGCCGTCGCCGCGGCATAGGCGGCGAAATCCGCGGCCGCGTCGGCCGCGGCCGAGCGCGAGGCGTCGTCGAGCGCGAACTCGACGGGGGACAGTTGCGGCACGCTGCCCAGCCGCTCCACCCGGACCTCGTCCGACACCGCGAGCACCGCGTCCACGAAGCCGAGGATCGTGGTGCCGTCCAGGGCGCAGTGCTCGACGTTGATGCCGGCCCGGCCGTCGGCGAACACGATGAACGTCACCGCCTTGTCGAACCACCGGTCACGGCTGTCGCCGTGCAGCAGCTGATCGCACGCGGCCGTGCGGTTGTCGTAGACGTCTTCGTCGAGCGCCAGGCAGAACAGGGCTGTCTCGATGGTCTCCAGCGCCGCGGCGTTGGTCGGGTCGGCCAGCAGCACCGTGCGCCGCGCCGCCCACTCGGCGCGCGCCATGGTGGTGAACGCGCCCGCGGAAACCTCGGCCGGAACCGCGGTTTTGAGCAGCTCTTCCAGGCCCGCCGCCAAGTCTTCGGCGGCATGCGGGCGGCCGTCCGGGTCGAAGACGTCCATCCGGAAAATCGCGCCGCGGTGGAACACGACGATGTGGCGCGCGGTGGACGGGCCCGGCTCGGACGCGCTGTAGGGGGTGCGTGCGGTGTCCTGCACTTCGTGCGGAATTCGAGTGGTGCCGAACAGGTATCGGTACTGGTGCATCGACAGCGGGGCGCCGCGCTGCACTGCCGGGGTGACCAGCTCGGCGTCGAGGCGCAGCTTGTAGTCCAGCGCGCCCGCGATCAGCCCCACCGCGCGGTCCAGCCTGCGCTGGGTGGTGTCGGCGAAGAGGAAGAAGAAGTTCGCGTTGAGCGCGATGCGGTCGCGGCGTCCGAGGTACCGGGTGTCCCAGAAGTCGTCGAGCCAGCTGTGGACCGCCGGATCGGCGTTGTAGCGCTCCAATTCGGCATGCAGCGCCCGGGCCGGGCTGTCCGCCGCGCGGAAGGCTTCGACGGCCGCCGTGGTCTGCGCCAGCTGCTCCGCCGTGAGCAGCGGCGTGCACCACCGCAGAAAGCGCGTGCAGCTGTCGTCCAGGCTCGGCAGCGGCACCCGCGGCAAGCGGTCCTCGTTGCCGAAGGTCCGGGGCGACAGCTCCGCTCGCTCGTCGATTTTGGTATTCACCGTTTTCACCGTCGCATTCGATGTGACTGGTCGGGACACGAACAGTTGGGCATAGAACCATCCGGAGTCTTCGACGCCCGTGGTGTCGACACCCTGGGCGTCCAGCGCGTGCAGCACCCGTTCCCGCTCTTCGGGGGCGGCGAACCGGCGCTGCCGGAATACTCCCGGCACGGCGAGTGTCTCATAGCCCAAGCCGTCGAGCTCCGCGGCGATGGGCTCGAACGGGAACATCCGCAGCACGAAATGTGCCATCCACGGCGGCCGATCGCCACAGGACTGCGCGATCCGGGTGAGTGTCGGCGCGCCCAGGTATCCGAGGCAGCCGGTGGAGATCACGATGTCGGTGTCGGCGAGCGCCGCTCGCTGTGCCGCCGTCGGGTCGCCGGATTCCAGGTCCGCGCACACCGCTTCGTCGAGAAATCCGGCGGCCACCGCGTAGTCCAGCGCCGGGGCGGACACGTCGAGGCCTGCGTACCGTGCTTGGACGCCCGTGCCGTGCTGAGCGGCCGCTAGGCCGCGGTCCAGGGCGAGCAGCTCGGCCCGGGACAGCCCGTCCGCGTCGCGGTAGCGGTCGTAGAGGTCGTCCATCGTGAGGTCGTGGCGGAGCAGTGCCGCGTTGATGCCGTATGAACAGCCGACGTCGAGGACCTTCGGGCGCCGCACCCCGCGGGCGTGCCGATACTCGCGGATCAGCGCCGAGAAGTACGCCTTGGCCAACTGCGGTATCACATAGTCGACTTGGCGCAGCGTGGTGAAATACGGCCGGGGATCCGGCCGGTCGTAGATGTGGTCGAGCACCACCTTGCCGGTCGAATCGAGTCGCACGCCAGTCCCCGTTCTGAGTCCGTGTTCGGTTCGGCCGCGGTCAGTCCAGGAGCGCGTCGACGCGCACCTTGCTCGCCGCGGCCTCGTGCTCGGGCAGGACCCGTCCGAACAGCTGGCGGGTGCGGGCGACGGTGCCGATCACCCCGGGCCGCTCGCTGTAAGCGAAGATCGCGGTGTGCCGCGACCGGCCGCCGCCGGGCGGGCACACCCGGTGCAGTGCGTAGCGGCCTTGGAACAGCTGCAGGTCGCCCGGGTCGAGCACCAGCCTGCGCACCGGAGTGCGGTCGGCGCCGGTCACCACCGCCCGCACGGCGTCGAGGTTCTCTCGTTGGGGCGTACGGATATTCGGACAGTACTCGAACTCGCCGCCCCGGTCCGGCGCTTGGGTGAGCATGCTCACGGTGAACTCGTTGGTGTCGAAGTGCCACGGGTGCTCGCGGCCCGGCGTGATGACGTTCAAGACCAGGCCTGCCAGTGGATCACCGAGCTCGTACAGTGCGGGCAGCCCGAAACACAGTGCGACGAAACGCTGGAAGGCGCGGCTGGTGTAGAGCCGGTGCACGATGGCGTCCGCCGGAATGCGGTCGCGCGCTACGAAGGCGTTGCCGCGCCGCATCGGAATCCGGGCCGGGTGCTCGTCGGGCAGCCCGCGCACCGCGTCGGGGCCGAGGTTGTAGGCGTTGACGGTCTCCACCGTGTCGTAGGACGCCGATGCCAGATCCGCGCCTTCCCGGCGCAGCTCGTCCAGCTGGTCCGGCCGGATGAAGCCCCGCAGGACGCTGCAGCCGCATGCCGCGAGATCCCGCCGCGCCCGGTCTACCAGCTCCCGGCCCGCGTCGATATCGGGATCCAGCAGCGGATACCGGGACAGGTCGACCAACCGCGCTATCTCGGCATCGGACATCTACTGCGCTCCAAGGTTATTGATGCGCATGCATTCGAACTCACCCCGCGCACTGCCGACCACGGTAGCGCTTCGTGCCCCGCAGTGTCAGCCGAATGCACCAACGACAGTGTCAGCCACGTAGTTGCTGGGTGCACTCTGGGTGCAGTGTCGAATGCGGTGGTCAGTGGGCGAGCGGCTGGCCTACGGTGAGCACCAGAACCGGATTCCGGTCCGGCGCCGACCCGATCCGCTCGAGTACCGTCACCTCGACGGCGACGCGGCGGAAGATGTCCGCGGCGGCCGAATCGTGCTCGGCTTCGGCGTCGGCCGCGAGGCACAGCGCCGCGAGCCGGACGAGGCCCGCCTTCATCGGACTCAGTTGGCCGGTGCGCCGGAACACCGGCGCCGCTACCTGAATGACCTGGTCTGCCAGTCTGCCGGTGTGGGCCGCACCCGCCAGCTTCTCCGTCATCAGCGCCCAGCCGACGTCGAGCAGGTCGGGCAGCGGTTCGTCCGTGGGCCGGTGCGGCGGGGTTCCGGCCGGGAATCCGGCGGCCCGCACCAGCGCGCCGGTGAGCGTCGCTCGGAAGGTTTCCGCGGTGGCTTTGGATTTCGGCAGCGTGACCGCCTTCAGCGCCGCGGATACCGCCGCCATGGCCGGAATGGCGGCCGTCACCGGCCAGCTGCTGTATGCGCGAGAACGGTATTCGGTGGGTTCGCCGGGCAGCATCACCACCCGCAGGTACGGCGCGAGCGCGGTGGCGAGGCCGACGGCGAGGCTCGGGTGCCGCTCCAGCGTTTCGTCGAGGGCGCCCTTGAGTTCGAGCATGTGAAAATCGATCTGGACTCTGCGTGCGCGCGTCTCGAGTTCGGCAAGATCGGCGGCGAGCCGCGGGTGCAGCGCTGCGGACCAGGCTTTCGCGTTGCCGAGGGCGGTCTCGATGTCGCTGATGGTCTGCAGCGGCTTGTCCGCGGCCAGGTACGTCGCGTCCACGAGGTCGCGGGCGGTGGCCAGCTCGTTGCCGATCGCGAACCAGAGGAAGGCGCTCTCGTCGACGGCGTCGGCGAGTTCGAAATCGTAGGGATGCTCCACGCCCTCCGGAGTCCACAGTCGGGCCTGCTGCTCGTGCGGCTCCAACCACACTGTGTGAGCAGGAGTTCCGAGCAGCCCGCGCGCCGCGAGGTCGGCCACTTCCGCCGCGCCCGGCAGGCGATATCCGTCGGTCTCGAGGAGCAGGTTCGCCCACTCGGTGAACGCGGCCGCCTCGTCGAAGCGGACGCAGGCAGCGGGCAGCTCGGGCCGCGCCTGCGCGGCCGAACGGTCGTCGATGTCGTTGTCCACCAGAAACAGTCGGAACAAGGCCCGCGGAATCGGCGGCACACAGTGCTTGTCGTCGACGGTGTCGATCACCTTGCGCAGATGCCTGGTCAGCTGGATCTGGAACAGGTCGCGGCGGTCCGGATCGGCCGCGGCCGTCGTCGGCTCGTCGAGCAGGGCGGTGAGCCGCGCGCGCAGCGCGGGCGCCAGGTTGGCGCGGGATTCGACGCAGTCGAAGGCCAGTGCCAGCGCGGCCACCGACTGCGATCGCAGGCACGCCTCGACGATCGCGTCCGCCTCCCGCTCGGCGGCGTAGAACAACGTGGTCTCGTACCACCAGTCGTCCTCGACATTGTCGGCGAGAATGTCCACCCGGCCGCGGTCGTGAATCTCCAGAGCTGCCAGGAACTCCTGAAAAGTGGGGTGGGCGAACATGATCACGTCCGGCTCGGGGCGGATCAGCATGCCGTCCTGTGCCGCCGTGGTGAGAAAGGCAGCGGCCGGCGGCGCGTCGTCGATGCGGGACAGCACCGGAGCGACGATCTCGCGCGCTCGCCGCTCGGGCAGTTCCCGCACCCGGTCCGGCATCAGCATCATGGCCAGCGCCAGCGCCTGCAACACGTGCTGCTGGCTGCGCTGTCCGAAGGTCGCGGGCAGCTTCTTCACCTCGCGCCGCCGCCACAGCAGCACCTCGCAGATCTCCCGGTACAGCTGAACTCGGCTGTCCGGCAGCGACTGCCGCTCACGGTGGACGTTGACCATCATCGTCAGCAGCAGCGGATTGACCGCGAGCGCGCGCAACGCGGCGTGGCTGTCCACCTTGGCCAGGAACTCCGCCGCCTCGGCGTCGGAGCCTTTGGCGCTCTGGTACCAGGCATGTGCGAACCGCGCCGACTGCGCGGGAGTGAACTGGCACGTCTGCAACACCGTCGCGGCGTCGATGGCGGCGGGGGCGTAGCCGTGTTTGCGGGAGGTGACCACGAAGTGGTTGCGGGCATAGTCGTGGATCTGCCGCTGCGCCCACTTCAGCGTGGCGACGCGTCGCCGCGCGGGCATCTCGTCGAGCCCGTCCAGCAGCACAACGCAGCGGCCGTGCTCGAGGCGCGACCGAAACCAGTCCGCGGGAAGCTGTTTGGGACCCGCGGCGGCGGCGAGCTCAGCCAGGTCCGCGGACTCGTCTCTGGCGATGGCGTCGACGTGTTCGCGCAGGCTGAGCAGAACCGGCACCGTGCGGCGGCCGTAGCGCTTGCGGCAGGCCAGCAGCGCGACGTGGCGCAGCAGCGTGGTCTTGCCGCTGCCGGGGGCGCCGATGACCATCAGGGCGACCGGATCGTCGCCGGACAGCCACGTGTCGATGGATCGGCGGTGGCCGCCGGGCTCGTAGTTCACCAAATCGACCTTGACCTTGTGCAGCGAGCGCTCGACCAAGTCGACGTCGACGTACACGTCGTCGAAAGACGGTGGGGCGCTGGGCACAGTGATCAAGCCGCGCAGGTCGACCCGGTTGAGGTAGGTGATGATCCAGCGCCGGTAGCGGCGGTCGTGGCCGGAGAGCCGCACCAGTATTGTCTCGGCGACGGCTTGGGTCGCTCGGCGCTGGTAGTAGTCGCGAACCTGCCGCGCGGGCGGCCCGGCGAACCGGACGAGCGCCACCGCGCAGGCTCCGCCGACCAGCAGCGCGGCCGCCGGAATCGGATGTCCGACCACGAGTTCGTGCTTCCACACGGCGCCGCCGAACAATGACGCGACCGCCCCCGCCGACGCGACATTCGGCCAGAGCCCCGATTTGGTGTCCCCGCTGCCCATTTGTTCCCGACCCTACTGTGCCGACCGCCCCGCTTAGAGCGTGTTTGAGAACTCAGGTGGCTGGGTTGCAAACCTCCAGAATGACCCGTGACGTGCGTTGGATGCACGTCACGGGTCATTCTGGACGTTCTGAAGCACTCACTAACGCCCGACGCGGGGCCGAAAATCGGTGGTGTCGGGGCGGGGGGGTTGGATACGGTGTTTCGAGTCGTCGGGGAGGCGACCGAGAGGGAGAAGAAAAACCATGTCCACCAAGCTGAATCAGCTCATCGCGCTCGAGAAGGGCGCCAAGGCGCAGGCGAACGCCGACTTGGCGGCCGCGTACCAGCGGGTGGCGAAGACCGAACTGCAGACCGGCATCGCCCGCACGTACCGTCCGCACGACGACATGGGCGAGGAGCTGCCGCCGGAGTCCAAGCGCGTGCAGGTCCGCACCCGCGAGGTGATCAGCGAGGTCACCGCCACGCTGGCCCGACTGCTCGACGTGACCGCCACCAAGGACACCGCCAACTGCGCGGCGCGGGCGGACGTGGTCGTGGACGGCGTCACCCTGGCTCGCGACCTGCCGGTGACCTACCTGCTGTTCCTGGAGAAGCAGCTGCTCGAGCTCAAGCAGTTCGTCGCCAAGCTGCCGACCCTGGACCCGGCCGAGTCGTGGTCGTTCGACGAGGTCTCGGACTGCTACGCGACCGAGCCGTCGCAGACGGTGCGCACCAAGAAGGTCCCGCGCAACCACGTGCTGGCCGAGGCGACCGACAAGCACCCGGCGCAGGTGCAGGTGTACCACGAGGACATCGTGGTGGGCCGCTGGACCACGACGAAGTTCTCCGGCGCGCTGCCCGCGAAGGAAGTCGGCGACGTCAAGCAGCGCCTGGGCGCTCTGCTCGACGCGGTCCGCACGGCCCGCGAGGCCGCGAACTCGGCCGTGGTGTCGGATGTGAAGCCGGGCAACGCAATCCTCGGGTACCTGTTCGGGTAGTACCCTGAAGACTTCCCCTTCGGGGGATGGAGCACAAGCTGAACCTCAATGTCAGACTCAACCGCGGGTGCTGCCAGGACCCGCAGCGAAGCTCAGATTATTGCTCCAAGCTCATAACTCCATCGATCGACGATCCACCGGCGTGGTGCCTACGCACCCCTGAGGTTCCAGGTTCGAGTCCTGGAGGCGGCTCCACCGTGCCGCCTTGGCGCAATGGCAGCGCGCAGGGATATGTCACGCTGAATCACTCTGGCGGAGAATCGATCCCAGGTGGACAGGCGATAGCTCAGTAGCAGAGCATCGGACTCTTAATCCGACGGACGTGGGTGCGAATCCCACTCGCTTAACAGGAAGGGCCGGGAAGGGTAATCCCGGCCCTTCCGCCTGTCCCCGAACTCTCGACAAACGATTCCAGAATGACCCACGATGTGCGCTGGGCGCACCGTACGGGTCATTCTGGAGAGATCTCGGCGACCTTCGCCATGGCGAGGACGTCGAGACGGCGGTCGAGTTCGGCCTCGGTGAGGTCGGGGCCGATGAGCCCGCGGTCGATGACCGTCCGGCGAATCGTCTTGTGCTCCTTCAGCGCTTCCTTCGCCACGGCCGCGGCCTCCTCGTAGCCGATAGCCGAGTTGAGCGGGGTGACGATGGACGGCGACGACTCCGCCAGCGTCCGCAACCGGTCCTCGTCGGCGACCAGGCCGTGCACGCACTTGTCGGCGAACAGCCGGGAGACGTTGGCCAGCAGTGTGAACGACTCCAGCAGGTTGCGCGCCATCATCGGGATATAGACATTCAGCTCGAATGCACCGCTTGCTCCGCCCCAAGCGACCGCGGCGTCGTTGCCGATCACCTGCGCCGCCACCTGCGTCACCGCTTCGGGCAGCACCGGATTCACCTTGCCCGGCATGATCGAACTGCCCGGCTGCAAGTCGGGCAGCCGGATCTCGGCCAGGCCGGTGAGCGGCCCGGAACCCATCCACCGGATGTCGTTGGCGATCTTGGTGAGGCTCACCGCGACGGTGCGCAGCGCGCCGGACGCCTCCACCAGCCCGTCCCGGGCCGCTTGCGCCTCGAAGTGGTTGCGCGCCTCGGTCAATGCGGTGAGGCCGGTGACCTTGACGAGCTCCGCCACCACCTTCGCACCGAAACCGTCCGGGGCATTGAGCCCGGTTCCCACCGCCGTCCCGCCGATCGGCAGCTCGCCGAGCCGCGGCAGCGTAGCCAGCACCCGCTCCATTCCGGCCTCGATCTGGCGGGTGTAGCCCGCGAACTCCTGCCCCAGGGTGACCGGCACCGCGTCCATCAGGTGTGTGCGCCCGGACTTGACCACGCGGTTCCACTCGGTCGCCTTGTCCAGCAGCGCGAGCCGCAGGTGGTCCAGCGCCGGGACCAGCGACGTCACCGCCGCCTCGGTGGCGGCCAGGTGCGTCGCGGTCGGAAAGGTGTCATTGGACGACTGCGACATGTTCACGTGGTCGTTCGGGTGCACGGTCACGCCGCGCCGCTCCGCCAGCGATGCGATCACCTCGTTGGCGTTCATGTTCGAACTGGTCCCCGAGCCGGTCTGAAAGACGTCGATCGGAAACTGGTCGTCGTGGCGGCCCTCGGCGATCTCGTTCGCCGCCGCGATGATGGCCGCGGCGCGCTCCGCGTCCAGCAGCCCGAGGTCCTTGTTCACCTGCGCACACGCGGCCTTGAGCAGCCCCATCGCCCGGATCTGGGTCCGCTCCAGCGGACGGCCGCTGATCGGGAAGTTCTCCACCGCCCGCTGCGTCTGCGCCCGCCACAGCGCGTCAACCGGAACCCTGACTTCGCCCATGGTGTCGTGCTCAATACGGAACTGCGCCTCGTCACTCATTCCCTCGACGCTACCCGCGCGACCCCCGGACCGGCGGAAGCTGCCTCCCGAATGACCCATAGCGTGCGTTGAGCGCACCTAACGGGTCATTCTGGAGGTACTCGGTGCCAGGAGGTCAGGCGGGTCAGGGCCGCGTGGGAGGCGTCGTCGGCGGGGCGGTAGATGACCAGGCGCAGGTCCGGTTCCTGCATGGGGATCAAGACCTCGTAGGTGACGGTCAGGGGGCCGACTTCGGGGTGGCGCAGGGGTTTTACGCCGCGGCCGCCGACCCGGACGTCACGCTGACTCCAGGCCTCGGCGAATTCCGGGCTTTCCGCGGTGAATTCGGCGATGAGGTCGGCCAGCTTGGTGTCCTCGGGGTGGGCGGCCCACGCGGCGCGCAGGTCGGCGATGCCTTCGCGGATCACCCGCTGCCGCTCGGCGTAGAACTCCTTCATGTCGGGGTGCAGCAGGCACAGCCACATCGAATTGCGGCTGTGCTGCGGCAGACTGTCGAAATCGACCACCAGCAGCGACATTTCGCGGTTCCACGCGAGGATGTCGTAACGGTGGTTGATGAGCATGGCGGGCAGCGGGGACAGGTCTGCCACCAGCATCGCCAGGGCGGGCGTGGGGGTGGGACCGGGTTTGGCGCGGGTCGGCATGCGCTGCTGCGCCAGGTCGAACAGGTAGGTGCGCTCGTCGGCGTTGAGGCGCAGCGCCTGGGCGAGGGCGCCGAGCACCTCGGGCGAGGGACGCAGGCCGCGGCCTTGCTCGAGCCGCACGACGTAGTCGGTGCTCACGCCGGCCAACTCGGCTACCTCCTCGCGGCGCAGCCCGGGAGTGCGGCGGGCGGTGCGGCGCTGCGGCAGGCCGAAGTCGCTCGGATCGAGCCGCTCGCGCCGGGTCCGCAGGAAGGCCGCCAGTTCCGCAGTGGTCTTCGCTGTGCCCGTCATCCCGCCCATCCTAACGCTCCACAGCATCTTCCAGAATGACCCGTGACGTGCGTTGGGCGCACGTCACGGGTCATTCTGGAAGTTTGAACGCAGGAGCCTGGGACTCGCTTTCCCAGGAAGATCCTTCCCTTACTCGGGTGGCCGCGCGGAACCAGACTCGGTGGCAGCAGGACGACCGAGACGGAGAACGACATGACCGCGAAGCTCACCCTCGACACCTACCGCACCCTGGGGCGTTCCGGCCTGCGGGTGTCTCCGCTGGCGCTGGGCACGATGACTTTCGGCACCAGCTGGGGCTGGGGTTCGGACCGCGACGAGGCCCGCAAGGTGTTCGACATCTATGTCGAGCGCGGCGGCAACTTCATCGACACCGCAAGTATGTACACCGGCGGCGAGTCCGAGCAGCTGCTCGGCGAATTCACCGCCGACAACCGAGAAGCCCTGGTGCTCGCCACCAAGTACACGATGTTGCGCAATCCCGCCGACCCGAACTCCGGCGGCAACCACCGCAAGAGTCTGACCGGGGCGGTGGAGGCCAGCTTGCGCAACCTGCGCACCGATTACATCGACGTGCTGTACCTGCACGCCTGGGACTTCCTCACTCCCGTGGAGGAGGTGCTGCGCGGCCTCGACGACGTGGTCCGCGCGGGCAAGGTGCTCTATGTCGCCATTTCGGACACGCCCGCCTGGCAGGTGTCGCGCATGCAGGCCATCGCCGACCTGCGCGGCTGGTCCCCGCTGATCGCACTGCAGATTCCCTACAGCTTGATCGAGCGGACGGTGGAACGCGACCTCATCCCGATGGCGCGCGAGCTGGGCTTGGGCGTGGTGCCCTGGTCGCCGCTGGGCAGCGGCGTGCTGACCGGCAAATACAGCAGGGCGGACCTGGATCACACCGCCGCGGCCTCGGCCGTGGGCACCCGCAAGAACGTCGCCGCGGGCAACGGTTCCCTCACCGAGCGCGCCCTCGACATCGCCGACGTCGTCGGCGCGGTGGCGGCCGAACTCGGCGCCACGCCCGCCCAGGTGGCTTTGGCGTGGACGCTGCGCAATCCCGCGGTCACCGCGCCCATCATCGGCGCGCGCACGCCGGACCAGCTGGAGGACAACCTGGGCGCGCTGGATGTCGAGTTCACCGCCGCCCACCTCGCCCGCCTCGACGAGGCCGGCGCGGTCGAACTCGGCTTCCCGCACGACTTCCTGGCCCTGCCGCTGACCCGCAGCGTCACCTTCGGCGACCTGAAAGTCCAAAACTCCTGACGTAGTCACACCCGTAGTGCGCGTTCACACCCGCAGC
>JABFVX010000381.1 GCA_013362555.1 Mycobacteriaceae bacterium | reverse complement strand
TGTGAACGCGCGCTACGGGTGTGAACATCGGTACCCCGTCGGTATACCGTTGTCGCGCCGATGTTCTCGGAGCGGATCGTCTTGATGCTCGGGGGATGTCAGGGTTGGGTTCGCGGCGGCATCCGTGACGCTGTGGGTTCCGGAAGGCGCTCTGCGCGAGGCGTTCCGGTTGGCCGGGGCCTCCATGCCGAACGGCGCCGAGGACGGCATGCGGCGGTTGATGAATCGGTGGGAGGCAACGGCGGCCGAGTTGGAACGGATGGCGCAGCGGCTGACTCGGACTGCCCGCGTGATGCTGGCCGAGCAGTCCGAATCCACCCGAGTCGCGGCGGAGTCGGCATTGCTGACGGCCGAACAGATGGGTGAGCAGGCGGCCTTTTGCCGCGACAAGGCCGCGCAGTGCCGTGACGGCGCGAATGCGACCGAGCTGGCGAAGTGGCTGGGCTACGAGGCGGCCGCGTTGTTCGTGGTGATGTTGGCGGCCGACATCTGGATGCTGGGCCCGGGGACGGCGAAAATGGCCGGTGATCGGGCTGCGTTCCGGCTCACACTGCGCCAGATCTGGCAGCAGCTGCTGCGGGAGATCGCGGCGATCGCGCCGGCGCGGGCGGTGCCGCAGGTGACGCGCGCGGTTTCGCGGTTCGCGTGGGATGCGGTCCGCACTCCGCATGTGACGGCTGTCGGTTTGGGCGGCGGGATCAACGGGGCGATGAACGCGGGCACGCAGATAGGTCAGGTGCTGGCGGGGCACCGGGACGGGCTGGATTGGGAGGGGGTGGGTGAGTCGGTGGCCAGTGGCGCGGTGGGTGGTTGGGCTGGTGCGAGGTTCGCCCTGCGGACTGCGCCGATGCTGGGTCGAGCCGTAGGCCGTATCGGCTGGTCCCCGGCGAGGCGCACTGCCCTTGCCCTGGGAAGGTTGACGATCGGCGCGGGCAGCGGCGCGGTGGGTGGGGCAGCCGGGCTGGCGGTGCCGGTGATCGCCGAACACCGGATGCCCACCTTGGCCGAACTCGGCGAAGCCCTGTACTCCGGAATCGGCGGCGGTTTCCTCGGAGCTACCGCGGGCGCTTACGCGGCACAACGCCACCTCGCGGCGGTACACCGCCTCGACGACACCACACCGTCCAGCGCACCAGCACAGCGCGGCAGCCGCCTGCTGCACGCTCTGAACGCACTGGCGGGCCGCCGGGTGGCCGAGGTGCCGGACCGCGCAGGGCCTGAGCTGTCGCACGCCCAGCTACAGGCACGGCTCAACGGTCGAATGCTGCGGCAGCCCGACTACGAGTGGTTCGCCGACCGGGTTGCCGAGCACAGGCTGACGGCAGTGGTCAGCGATGGACCGCGCGAGGCGCCGTATCTCGTCACGGTGGTGGACGGCGATGTCGTGCGGATCGATCCGGACTCGACTGGGCCACCGCCGGTCTGGCGGCCCACGGGGGGCGACGGCCCCTACGCGATTGTGCTTGACCGCGACTTCGAGCCCCTCGACCCGCTCGATGAAGACATCGCGGCGCTGCCGCAGACCGAGCACACGATCATCAACGCCCGGGAAACACAATTCCGCAGGCAGTTCGTCGCGCATCTCGAGCTCGGCAGACTCGCGGAGGCAGGCGAGACCGTGCGTCACGATCAGCTTGCCGCGCGACTCGGGCAGCTCGAGCCGACCTGCCGTGCCCAGAGCCGCGCGCAGCTGGAGTTGCATCACTACGACCGCGAGATTCGCAAGCGGGTCTGGGCAGACTCTTTCGAGGGCGTAAACGTCGAGTTGTCCACGCTGATCCACGCCCGCAACCGCGCCGCCGAGGACGTGTACCGCCTCAGCATGCACCTCGATGCCGAGCTCGCCGAATTGCCGAACGACATCCGGCCGGTCGAGCCCGACCTCATGGCGGGCTACTGCGCCCCGGCAGCAGTTCTGGACCTGCGACACATTACCGGCAACGCCAGCTTTCGGCCGCTGACGCGGGGCGCGAACGGCACCGCACTGTACGAGGTCGGCATGGCACTGGGCGCGCATCCAGAAGCATTTCCCGATCACCACGCCATCGACACGGCCCTACTGCGACTCGGCCACGGGGCCGCGGCGCTGGTCGGTGACGACGCCGACGAAGGAGGCCACGCGCATCTGAGGATCAACTACCAAGGGACAGTGGTCATCCGGGACTGGTATGGGGCAGCCGTGCACGATACACCGGCACACCACCTGATTCGGACAACCGCCACTCACGCCTTCCTCATCGACTCGTTCGCGGCGGGCTCCGCCCCCGTTCAACCGATGAGCTCGGCCCGGCGTAACCGCCTGCAAGAACTGGACACGACTGTGCAGCGGCTGGCGCGTGAAACCGCTGCCATGCGTCAGGATCTGGCCGACACGGCGTACCTGTTCGGGGTGGACCCGGTGGACCTCGAGACGCGACCTGCGCGGGTGATCGAGAATCTGCGCGCACTCTATTCCCGACGAGACAGCAGAACCGAACTTGTCGACAGGCTCGAACAGGGCATCGTCGAGGTCCTGCGCAAGGATATCGAATACCACTCGGTCCTGGCCCGTTGTGACACGTTGGCACGATGGGCAGTCGCACCGGACGGGGTCGCAGGATCGCCCGCTGAAGGCGGTACCGCTCGCTACGGCCGTTCCACTGACGGTGAGCCCGCAGGCCCGGCCGAACCGGACCGATGGCCGTCGCCCGCGGAGGACGCCACCGACGCGGAATATGCTGCGGCGAGCCGGGCTTGGCTCCGGTTCCCCGGCGGGTGGGTTGAGCCGGAGCAGGTCGCGTACCCGGTGGCGGACACGGTGGCGGCGGCCCGGGACAGGGGCGTCCGCGTCGCGGAATGGTTCAACTCGCTCGATGACGACGCGAAGCGGGGGATGCGGCTCGGCTACACCGACCGCATCCGTAACCTGGAAGGCATCCCGAGCGCCGTGCGAGACGAAGCAAATCGCCGGGCGCTGGCGCGGGGCATCGCCTCGCTGGAGACCGCCTGGCTCGAAGGAGCGCTTGGTGAACTTCCGCGGCGACACTTCGTCGCTGGCGGGGACCTGCGGGACCTCGTGGACGCAGCGGACCGTCTGGCGATGCGGGCGGGCCAACCCCAATCGCAACTGCTGACATTGCATTTCGACAGAATGGACGGCACCGAGCCAGGCGTCGAGATCGTCTTCGGCGACCTCGATTCCGCGCAGGCAGTGGGGGTGCATGTGCTGCCCGCCCAAAGCCCCATCGCGGGTGTCCAGGCTGAATTGAACGCGACATTCGAGCATTTCGCCAACCTTCGCACCCTGGAGCCGGGCGACGACTCCGCGGTAGTCCTGCGCACCCGCACCCAGCAGCTCGGGACGGCTGGTGCGGTAGGGGAACGCCGGTGGCATAACGAGCTGACCGGCCGCAGCCTCCTCGCCGATCTCGCTGCCCGCAACGCCGTATGGGAGGCACTTCACCCGGATCGGGCCCGGACCATGAATGTCGTCGTGTTGAACGGCAGTTCGGCTCTCGTCGGATATGCCGGGCGGCAAGGCCGATTCGGTGAAGCAGGCGTCACCGCCGTCACCTATTGGAGGGCGCAAGGTGTGGGTCCACTCGACCACGCCGCCGAGTTCGGAGTCGAGCAGGTCTTTGCGCTCGGCCAACCACGTCCATCGATCAACACTTCGGGCCTCCCACCGCGAACTGCCCCGGGCCGTATGGATTTCGGCGCTGTGACCGAGATCTATCGGACGCCGGGAGCGCCCGCTGAGCGCACGTTCACCGGTGAACTGCTCGCCGAAGTAACAGCCGGGCATCACAACCGGGTTTTCGATGGCAATGCCCGTTCCATCGAGGGACTCCGCGACGCGGTTGCCGGGGCTGAGGCCATTGACGAAGACGACCTGAACGCCGTGCGGGCCCGAACGCAGCGATCGGCCGCAGCCCACGAACTTCTTGTCCGCGCCGCCCGCTCCCACCCCGAAGTGCTCGCGCTACTGCGCCAGGTGAATCCGGCGTTCGACGGCGGCGCCGCGCCTGGCGTGCTCTGGTTTGCCAGGGACTGGGAGAACCGGCGACCCGAGGCCGGCGTCGACACAGAGCTGGCGGCGTTGGACAAGCGGGCCGCGGCGATGCCCGACGGGCCGCCGGTGCGCATGCTTCGGCGTAGCGACGGCACCGCGGGCATGATGCTGGCGATAGGGCATACCGCCCCGGATTCGGTCGTGCTCTATGTGGGTGACGCGACGGTGCATGGTTCGGTCGGACTGCTCGGCAAGGAGATAGCCGACGTCCGTGACGCCGGTCGGATGTGGGCGCCACCGGACTCGGAACCGCGCATGACCACGGTGATCGGCTACAACGTCCGGGGCGCACAAGACGCTCCGGAGTTGGCTCGCCAGATCGCCCAGTTGCGGGGTGAGCTGCACCATCAGGCGGCTTCCGGCCACAAGTCGCCGCCGAGGCTCCTTGTCATCGCCGAGGGTGCGGGCGCAGCCGCGATGCACGCGGCCGCGGCAGGAGGCGCGCTGTCTCAGTATGTGCAGTCGCTGCTGTACGTCGACGCGCCGCGGGCCCTTGGGCACACGGCGGAATACGGGATCTCCGCGGTGTTCGAGACTTCGAGGTACTTCGATGTGGCCCATATCGCCGCAGCGAGTCCCGACGAGCTGTTGCATCCGGCGTTCGCAGGGAAACGGCTCGAATACAACGAGCACACGATCGGCCTTTTCGCCGCCGACCGCATCGCAGATTTATCGGAGGTCCTGTACCTCGGCACAGAATCGGCCAATGAAGCTCGGCATTCTCGTGTCCACCATGCCGATCAGTGGGTCGCCCGGCTGATGAACGCCCGCGACTGGCAAGAGAAGGGCCAGGTCCACGATGCGAGAGCCATCGTCGCCGAACTGACGGACCCGGAGCTGTCCACTGCACCGATGTCGATTCGGGTCGGGCTGTCGGGGTCGTTCGGATCCAGGGAACTGGAGGTGGTCGCGACATACGCGGGTGGGGCCGATTGGCTGCCTGAGGATCTGTGGGTGACAAACGTGTTGGCCGACAATGTTGTTGCCGACACGATGGTCAGCGCTCCTTACGACACCGTGGTCATCTTCCGGCTGCACGAGAACAGATGGAGTTCTGCGCACATCCTCTCTGACGAGGCGACGGTGCGGTCGTCTCTGCCCAATGATCCGCCGGTCACGGTCCGCGAGACGGGGTTGGCCCGCGCTGCGGGGGAGAAATGGGAGGCGGCAGTCGATGCCTTTCTTGCAGACCACCCGGCTCGCAACCCCGACGATCCCGCGGAGCAGGCGGTCAGGCTGGCGTCGGCAGGGGCGTCGGCATTCCACGCGCTGGACTGGAACGAGCGGCAGGCACGGATCCGGGCAGACGCGCTCGAGGCGGATACCGTGCTGGGCGCGACGCCGACGTGGAAGGACCGCAATGAGCGACTTGCCGTGACCCGCCGGTTGGTCGAGCTGACCGAACTCGGAACACTCCAGGACGAGGAACTCGTCGAGTGGCGCAATCTCAATGCCTTGGGCCGTTCGCTGGTCGACATCGACCGGACCGCGGCGGCTCTGCGAACCAGCGCCTACCTACTCGCCTTCGAACCTGAACTCGGCTATGTCCACGTTGCTTTCGGAAATACCGGATTGGCGACGAGGGTCGATGTCTATATCGCCGACGGGATGCCGATGCGGATGATCGGACCGGTCACCGATCACCTCGGCAGGCGCCACGGCGAAGCCGACCAGGACACCGCAACCGTATTGCATTTCAGCGTCAACGATCAGCAAGCTATGGGATTTCGCGCGCAGGCTGACGCTGAGCTGGAGCACATTCGGCGCTACTACGCCGGCCTGTCCGACGGCAACCCTGAACCGCCGGAGTTCCACTATCGAGTACTCGACAGCACCGATCTGCTCGACATCAGCATGCACCGGTATTACGGACCGATGCCGGGCGCAGGCAACGGCGCCGCCCCATACGCGCGCCCCGATGCTAACCTGATCGCTGTCAACCACCTCCTCGAGGGAAACCCGCATGATTCCGCGGCGCTCGTCCTGCGAGTGTTGGCGCGGGCGACACCGCCCGGCGCCGTGGATGTGCACGGACTCGAAGGCAGGCTCGGCGGGATGCATCCGGTGGAGTGGGCACGGCGAGCCCACGCAAACTTTCACCCCGGCGGGTTCGAGTCGGCGCCGGCGCTCGCAGCACGCCTGAAACAACGGATCGGCACGCTCGCCGTCGGGTTCACCGATGGACCGCACGGCGCGCGACCAGTGCTCTACCGCAATGCTTCCGATGGACTTCAACGGCTGGATCCAACCGACATCCCACGGCACGAGGTACACGCTTTCGCATTCGACGAGATCGACTTCGAGCAGCACTGGCAGGATTGGGTCCCGTCGCACGACAGCCCGGGCACGCGATATGCCGCCGTGTTCGAACCCGACGGAGTGGCCGAGCGTCCGCTGCTGCGCGGCCGTTTGGAAGGCCTGCCCGGGATCGACCGACCAGAGCAGTGGATCGGCGAAGCGGTGTACGAGCCATTCGAACCTCACCCGACAATGGCGGCCAGGCCCGATAGCCCAAGTGCCCGGCATGCGACGCCGAGCAACGACTGCGGCCCGGAAGCGCTGCACAAGGCGTACGAGCTCACCAGAAATCCGAACATCGCACTGCTTCAATCGGATTCCCCAATGGTCGCGGCAGGCCTGGACGCCGAGGAATTCGCACGATACGCGGGTGGTGACTGGAAACCCGACGGCTTCGCCACGCTCGACGAGGCCGCCGACCACGTCGACCGCAACGGCGGCGTCGTCCTCGCCGCCATCGAATATCGCGGGCTCGCCGACCGGAACAACGGCGTCGGAGCTCATGTGGTCGCCATCTATCGCAAGGACGGCTTGGTCTGGGTGCACGAGAAGGCCAATGGCGTTGTCCTCGACTACCGCTACGCCTGGGGCGAGCAGGCGCCGGATGTGCGGGGAGTATACGGCATCGTGTACCGCGCGGACGGATCAGCGACGAATCCGCTCACGGACGGATCATCGAGCGCTGCTGCCGGGACGGACCGGCCCGAAACTCGGCTCGGCGCAATATGAAACGCATTCGCAGATCAAGCGCGTGTACTCACAGGGCTGGGCACATCCTCCAGAATGTCCCGTGACGTGCATTGGATGCACGTCACGGGACATTCTGGAGGTTGTACCCAGCCACCCGAGTTCGGCCTGACGTGCTCGAGTCGGGTCAGCGAGATTCGGCGGCAGCCGGCGGTGCCCATCACGTCGTATTGACACGATCAATAGCCGCTACCTACTGTCGCTGACTATCTCTCCTCATGCCGTCGCGACGGGAAGGCTCCATGCACATCAGTAGGTTCACAGCAACCGCGGCAATGGTCATCGGGGCGACCGCTGTCGCAGGCGGGACTGCGTATGCCCAGCCGGCCCAGATGGAACCGGGGCCCGCTCGTCACGAACCGGTCGCAGGTACTCACCCTGCCGCAGTGGAGAACAGCGACCACGAGAACGGTATCCGATACCACAGCAGGCAGATCGACGGGCACCGGGTCGAGACCACGATCACGGGCGGCACCTTCGTCCTGGACACAGCGGCAGGCACGGTGGGCGTGGCCGACCGCAACGGCAAGGTCGTGGCCACCATGTCTACTACCATCCCGCTCGGAGACCACCGGGTGGCACTGGCGCCGGCAGTGGACCGGTCGGGTACCACCATGACCCTGATGCCGGTCGACCTGCCTGCCGAGCTGCAGCACGCCGCCCCGGCCGCCATCGCCGGCCTGATCATCGGCGGAGCGGCCGGAATTTTCGTGGGAGCGCTCACCGGAGCAATCGTCGGCCTGCTCGGCGGACTTTTGTTGTTCGTGGTCGGCGCGATCCCCGGCCTGCTGCTCGGACCGCTGGTCGGCGGGTTCTTCGGCGGCGTCATGGGCGCATCCACCGGCTGGAACCTGGGCAACTGCGGTGGAATCTCGTGCCCGAACCCGCCGCCCGGACCCGCACAGCCCGCGGCGACGCCCAAGCCCGCACCCAAACGCCGGTAAGCGGTACGAAACCTGCAACTGCCTGCCCAATGTTGCGCTAGGGTTCCTGCAAAGACGGGACAATATGATGCCGCTCCTCAACGACCTGGCGAACGCCGCGTACCTATCCGCGCTCGGCGTTCCCACACACATCCTCATCGAGTGGTTTCAGCACGCCGTCGGCCTGTGACAGGGTCGCAGGTCAACACCAGGGCCAACACCTGTCCGGAATGACTCGTGACGTGCGCCTGGCGCACGTCACGAGTCATTCCGGACAGGCAGGTTCACTGTTCGATGCCCGGCGGCGGCGTGTCGGCTGGGTCGCGGCGCGACGCCGGCGGACAGTGGTTGCGTGCTGATACGCCGCGAGCAACCTGGCGACATCGACGCGATTCGGGCCGTGGTCGCCGCGGCATTCGCCGACCCGGGCCGAACCGGAAATATCCCGCCGGAGGCGCGGCTGGTCGACCAGTTGCGCGGCGACGTCGCCTGGCAGCCGCGCCTGTCTCTCGTTGCCGTCGAATCCGGCGGGGCAATTGCCGGCCACGTGGTCTGCACTCGCGGCCGAGTCGGCGCTACTCCAGCCTTGGCCGCGGCACCGCTCAGTGTCCGGCCGGACCGACAACGCAAGGGAATCGGCAGCGCGCTCGTCCACGCCGTCCTCGCTGCGGCCGACGCCCTCGACGAGCCGATGGTCGCCCTGCTCGGCGACCCGGATTACTACGGCCGCTTCGGATTTCGCCCAGCTGGCGAATATCGGATAATGCCGCCGACCGCCGAATGGACGGCCCACTTCCAGGTGCGGACCCTGACGGCGTTCACGGCGACGATGACCGGCGAGTTCACCTACCCGCGGCCCTTCGACAGCATGTGACCGCAGCCCTCGCGATCATCGGGCACGACCGCGAGCCTGCCGATGCATGGTCGGATGATCGAATCGGATCGCAATGGTCGGGCCGGGCAGGCGTGCCTTCCGCCAGGGTTGATATCGAAGGGAGGCCTCATGATCTCGGCCCTCAATCGGCTGGTGGCTCTCGTCGAGGAACACCTCACCGAGGAGTTCGACGTCGAGGCAGCTGCCAGGACCCTCGGCACCACCGAGTACCACCTGCGCCGGATGTTCTCGTCGTTGGCAGGCATGCCGCTGTCGGAATACGTGCGCCGACGCCGCATGACGATCGCCGCCGGTGACGTCGTCCGGGGCACGGACGACCTGCTGAGCATCGCCGTCAGGCACGGATACGGCTCGACGGAGGCTTTCGGTCGAGCGTTTCGGGCCGTTCACGGCGTCCGCCCCAGCGACGTCCGCCGCGACGGAGGCCCCCTTCGAACACAACCACAGCTCAGGTTCCGCCTGACCGTCGAAGGGAGTACCCCTATGGACACCCGCATCCTCGACCGCCCCGCCTTCCGGCTCGTCGGACACGCGGCCCGGGTTCCACTCATCCACCGGGGCGTCAACCCGCACATCCAACGGCACATCGCCGCTCTGCCACAGGAAGAACACGCGCGGCTGAAAGACCTCGGGAACACCGAACCGCCGGGCCTGCTGCAAGTCTGCGCCGCCCTCGACCCCGACGGCGCCGAGGGCAGCGAACTGACCTACCTGCACGGGGTCGCGGTATCCCAGGGCACTCCGGCCCCCGGTGACCTGGACACGATCGAGGTACCGGCCGGCAGGTGGGCGGTCTTCCACACCGCCGGACCCCATCCGCAGACCCTCCAGGAGACCTGGGCCGCGACCGCGACCGAATGGTTCCCCTCCAACCCGTGGCGTCTGCGGCCGGGTCCCTCCATCGTCACAGTCCTCGAGCACGCGGACGACTTCAGCGTCGCGACCTGCGAACTGTGGCTGCCCGTCGAATCGGCGTGACGGACCCTGCCCGAACTGTGGCCGGGATGATGATCACGGATGCAGTCGCCGAATGTAGTCCTGGTAGGTCACGACGAATCCGTCCAGGTCGAATTCGATGTCGGCGTGATACTCGCCGGAACTGAAGCCGACCACACCGTCGCCGCGCGGGTGGTAACGCTGCGAGGTGCGGTCGGAGTTCAACTGCGGGACAGTGACGAAACGCATTGTGTAATCCCGCACCGTCGCGTCGCTCGACAAAAGGCGATCGCGCAGCACAGGCAGCGAGTTGAAGTATGCCGAATGTTGCAGATCGAAGAAGTCCGCGTCGCCGAGGGCGTGTCGGACCCAGCCCGCGCCGACATCGACCATCAGCTCCGAACCATCGAGCTCCCAGCGCAATTCGTACACCAACCCGATCTGAGTTCCGCGCGCTCGATCCAGGCTTTCCATCCGCACGATTTCCATCCGCGGCTCATCGAGCCCTTGCCACACGAACGTACGCATGTCATCGAAACTACGCGCCGGACCGTTCAGGCGGTCGGGGTGTCGTCGCCCGCGGCTCCCGGGTAGGCCAGGAGCTCCCAGCAGTGGCCGTCCGGGTCGTCGATTGCCCGGTTGTACAGCCAGCCCATGTCCTGAGGGTCTCGTGGTTCGCTGGCCCCCGCGGCCAGCGCCGCGTCGGCGAGACGGTCCACTTCTTCCCGCGATCCGGCGGCCAGCGCGTTGATCACCTCGATCGGACCGTCCGCGGTGTTTCGCTTGGTGAAGCTCGCGAACGTCTCGCGGGTCATCAGCTGCACGACGACCGCGTCGGCGAAGACCACCTGTGCGGAGGTGTCCCCGGTGAATTCCGGATTGATCGTGCCTCCCATTGCCGTGTACACCTTCTTGCTCGCCTCCAGGTCAGTGACCGGCAGGTTGACGTAGATCTGCGTGAGTGCCATGACGTGCCTCCGAGGTTGTTCGGTGTGCCGGGTGCTCCCGGAAAACCACAACCTAGGGGCGCAGCTCGACCTCGGTCTTGTACAGGAGCGACAGCATCTCGTCGCTGTCGGCGCGCCGCAGCCGGGACGCCGTGCTCCCGGTGAACCGGGCCAGCGAACGCGCGAGGTGCGGCTGGTCGAAATATCCCGTCCGGTGCGCGATTTCGATCATCGGCATCCCCTGCCGCAGCAGCAGCACGGCCTGTCTGGCTCGCTCGATCTGTCGGATCGCGCCTTGGGTCAGCCCGGTCGCCGCGGCCACCCGCCGCTGCACCGACCGGGGCGTGACCAATGTGGTCGCGTCACCGCGCAGCACATCGGTGACCAGCGGATCACGCACCAGCAGTCCGGCGCGGACCAGGCGGTCCACAAAAACGTCGGCGTTGTCGTAGGCGGGAATTTCCCACTCCTCGCCCTGCAGTACGAAGAAGCGTGCCGTCGTGTGCGGACTCGACACCGCGGTGTCGACCAGCGTCGACACCGGCATCGGCGCCAGGAACGCACCGTGCCGGAAGATGATTCCGAACGCTTCGTCCGTACCCGGACCCAGTTCCACCACTGTGGGAATGGTTTCCGGGCCGCGGACCGAAACATGCGTCTTCCCCCGGTCGCGCCAGACGACGAGCTCCCAGTTCGAATTCGCGACGGACCGCATCCGCGCCGGCACGGACTCGGCGACCGACCCAGCCCGATAGAGCCGCTCGATGTACGGGGAATCGGACGGGCGCTGCTCGACACCACCCGCCGGCTCGACGCTCACAGCCAAGAAACTAACACCGGCGGCCGTCCCGCCGCACCGCTGCGCGGCGAGCCGGCGGCCGGGCGACTTCAGGCAGGGGCGCCGAGCGGCGGGTGCTCGAGGACGCTTGGCTTGTACTCGACCAGCTGGATGCGACCGTCGAAGGTACGGTGCTCGACCATCTCGAGGGCGACGTCCGGGTAGCCATCGTAGATGCGTTCCGCGCCCGTGGCGCCGGTGATGACCGGGAACATCACGACCCGGAACCGGTCGACGAGTCCGGCGCGCAGCAGGGACCGGCACAGGCTCAGACTGCCGATAGTGGTGAGCAGCCCCGAGCCACTCGATTTCATGGCACGGACCGCCTCGACGGCGTCGCCGCGGACGAGCGTGGTGTTGGCCCACGTCAGCGGATCCTCTAGCGAGGAGGAGAACACCACCTTGGCCGCGTTCGTGAGCCCGTCCACGGACGCCTCCTCCTCCGGCCTGAACTCGTCCACGCCATCGGGGAACTCGCCGGCGGCGAAGCCCGACATCAGACGGTAGGTGTTCGCTCCCATCAAGTGGGTCGCCTCCGGCTGCTCGCCGAGCCACGCGAGGTACTCCGGGCCCTCCAGGCCCCAGAACCCGGGCCATCCCTCTCCCGACGCGTAGCCGTCGAGTGAGGTGATGAAGTCGACGAGAAGCTCCGACATGACGGTGTCCTTTCCCAGGGGCGTTATGAGCATTGACGAAGCGGGAGCCATGAACTCATCGGCAGAGCCCAGGTTCCCGGGCGTGTCTGGTCGCCCCCGTCGGCAAGGCGACCTCGACTCTGTCATCTCGACTCACGTCGACACGTCAGCTCAGCGTTCGCGGCCGGTGCGCGCGGCTATCGGTCGGGTGCGCCGACGGCCGCTGCCAGCAACGCCTTCGCTGATTGGCGCATGATGGCTGCGGCTTCGGCTCGTGAGATCGCCGCGACGTCGACCATCCAGACCCAGGACTCGATGCCGCAGCCGGCGCGGATCGCGATGGCCAGGCGGCGCCGGTCGATGCGCGGGTGGGAGGAGGCCAGCGGTTCCAGCGCCTCCTGGATCCAGGCGATGGCCCGGCCCCGGCGCAGGACCGGACGGTCCTCGGGGGGCGCTGCCGCATCCTCGTCCAATGACAGCCGCAGGGCCGCCCGCAGTTGCGGCTCCCACGTACGCAAGATCTCGATCTGCCCGGCGATGACCACATCGAGGCGGGACGCGGCGTCGGCAGGGGGATCCGGCGGCAGCAGGCTGGGACGGTCGATGACGGGGGCCGCGGCCAGCAGCAGAGTTCTCTGGTTCGGGAAATACCGGTAAGCGGTGGTGCGGGAGATGCCTGCGGCGTCCGCGGTCTGCTCGACGGTCGGGGTCTGCCCCTCGCCCAGCAGGGTGCGCGCCGCGGTCAGCAGGGCGTCGCGGGTCCGCGCCTTCTGCCGAGACCGCCCCGTCGATTCATATGGCATCTTCATGCCGTCATGGTACTCTAGTCCCATGAACGACCCCATCGTGACCGACCCGGATCTGTATCGGGTTTTGTGGGAGAACGAACGCGTGCGGGTGCTCGAATATCGAGACACGCCCGGGGAGGCGACCCACCTGCACTCCCACCCGGACAGCGTGATGATCACCCTGTCGGCGTTCCGACGGGTGATCGCAGCCGCCGGCCGCGAAGTCTCCGTCGACCTGGAGGCCGGGCAGGTCCGCTGGCTGGACGCCCAGCACCACCGGGGCCGCAACGTCGGGTCCACCCCGACCCACAGCCTGTTCATCGAACTGAAAGAGCCCCGGCCCGGCGCCGGGCACACCGATGCCGCCCTCGGCCCGTCCACGGCCTGAACAAACCGGCCGGCATGGCTGCCCGAGTTCGCCTTTGCGTCGAGACGAAAGGCCGGTCTCGGTCGCGCGGTGACGTATCCTTTGACTCAGTCAAAGGAATGGGCGTGCCACGATGATCCGAACCGATGCACCACTCACCGTCGACCAGCGGGCTGTCGCCGCCGTGCGGGCCTTCAACCGGAATTACACCCGGACCATCGGCGTCCTCGGCGACGGGTTGCTGGGCACCGCGTATTCGCTGACCGAGGCGCGAATCCTGTTCGAGCTGGCGGCCGTTGCCGCGGCCGACGTGGTGGACTTGCGCAGATCGCTGGGCTTGGACGCGGGCTACATGAGCCGGATTCTGAACCGTTTCGAGGACAAAGGGCTGGTCGCCCGCACCCGTTCCGACATCGATGGCCGCAAGCAAGTCGTGACGCTCACCGACGCGGGCCGGACTGTCTTCGCCGAGCTCGACGACCTCTCCCGCACCGATGCCGCCAAACTGCTCGAGCCCCACTCCCCGATCACCCGCGCACGCCTGGTCGAGGCCATGCACACCATCGAACGCATCCTCGACCGACCCGCCGATGCGCCCGCCGTCGTGCTGCGCGATCCGCGGCCCGGCGACTACGGCTGGGTGATACAGCGCAATGCGGTCCTCTACGCCCAGCAGTTCGGCTGGAACGCCGACTACGAGCATCTGGTCACCCGTATCGTCGCCGAGTTCCTGAATTCACATGACCCGCAGCGGGAACACGCCTGGATCGCCGAATACGACGGTGTCCCGGTGGGCAGCGTCTTCTGCGTCACGGAGGACGACCGCACCGCTCGCCTGCGCTTGCTGCTGGTGGAGCCCACTGCGCGCGGCGTCGGCGTGGGCAGCGCGCTGGTCGACCAATGCCTGCGATTCGCGAGACAGTCCGGCTACGCCGAGATGGTCCTGTGGACCAACGACTGCCTCGAGTCCGCCCGCCACATCTACGAGCGCGCCGGATTCGAATTGACTGAATCGAATCCACACCGCAGTTTCGGGGTCGACCTTGTCGGCCAGACCTGGCGGCTCCCACTGTGATCAGTTTGCATGAAAATAGTGATCACTATTTGTAATAGTATTCGACTGGCGCACTCTCGGCGTAGCAATCTGTACTATTGCCACCCATGGATGCACCCCGCAATATGCCGTGCCCGATTATTGGCGTACTAGCCGGGGCGCATAGCCCGGTGTTTACGTCTAACACTTCATGCACCACAATCCGTCCAGTCGGTCGCCACGGCTCGAACGGACCGATCGCGTAGCTGCCACGTCACCGTCCCGGGGCCGCAGCCCTCCGGAGCGGAGCACACCAACAGCTCCCCAGGCCAAATGGCCTGGCCGTGGATGCGGGTAGCCGGCACGCCGCGCCTTCGGCACTGTCGCCGCCGGGATTTCGGACCAATTCAATTCGCGAATATTGGCACTTCCCACCCTGGGTGTAGAACCTTACAATCCCAAGCACCCGGAGCGGTATTCACCATAGAGAGAAAATGTATCGGCGACCGATAGATTCGATGGCCTTCAAGGATATCGAGATCCTGTTGACACTGGCAGAAGAACTGCACTTCGGCCGGACCGCCCGTCGACTCCATCTTTCGCAGGCGCGCATCAGTCAGTCCATCAAAACGCAGGAACGTCGGTTCGGCGCCGCCCTCGTGGACCGGTCCAGCTATCGCAATATGCAATTGACGGCCCTCGGCGAGCAGCTTGTCGCAGATTTGCGTCCGGCGTATCAACGTATCGTCGACGCGTTGGACAGCGCCCAGCGGGCCGCTCAGGGAGTCCGCGGAACCATTCGCGTCGGCTTTGTCTCGGCCATGGCAAGCGAGGACATTGCGCGCATCATCGCGGGGTTCACCAGGCGCCGACCCGGCTGGACGGTGTCGATGCGGCAAGTGCAGCCCTGCGACCCAGCGGCCGTGTTGGCCAGCGGATCCGTGGACGTGGCGCTGCTGCGGGTCCCGTTTCCCAAGCAGCGACAGTTCTCGTCGATGCCGCTGCTGACGGAGGAGCGCTGGGTGATGCTGCCCGAACGCCACAAACTGGCT